>DASPSM010000572.1:0-3189 GCA_035623955.1 Planctomycetaceae bacterium | reverse complement strand
CGTCGCAGACCTGATAGCCGAGGCCGCGCGAGCCTGAGTGAATCATCACGCAGACCATGTCCTTTGCGAGTCCGAGCGCTGTGAGGGCCGTCTCATCAAAGACCCGATCGACGACCTGCACCTCGAGAAAGTGATTGCCCGAGCCGAGCGTTCCGCACTGATCGTGGCCGCGGTCGAGCGCCCGGTCGCTGACAAAATCGGGCCGGGCGCCGTCGAGACAGCCGCGCGCCTCGGTGAATTCGAGGTCGCGCTCGGTTGCCAGGCCCCGCTCCTGCAGGAATTGAGGGCCATGCTCGAGCAACTGCCGCAGCTCGCGATGATCGAATTTGTATTTGCCGCCGTGTCCGGCCCCGGTTGGAATGCAGCGAAAAAGCTCGCGGACGAGGGTCTCGATCGCCGGCCGCACTTCTCCTTCCGTCAGGTTGCTGCGCACGAGCCGCACGCCGCAGTTGATGTCGTAGCCCACGCCGCCGGGCGAGATCACTCCCCCTTCTTCCGGGTCGGTCGCGCAGACGCCGCCGATGCAGAAGCCGTAGCCCCAGTGAATGTCGGGCATGGCCAGGCTGGCCTTTTGAATGCCCGGCAGAAAGGCGACGTTGGCAACCTGCTCGGCCGCCTCGTCGCGGCGAATCAAGTCGATCAGCGCATTGTCGGCGTAGATCAACCCATCGACGCGCATTCCGCGTTTGTAGGACTTCGGGATCCGCCACAGACACTCGTTGACGCGCTCGAGCGGTCCCGCAAACTGTTTCGAGGCCATGACTTTAATCTCACTAGGTTCTGTCTGGTGAATCGGAAGTTGTTATTATCCCGGCCGTTTCAGGCAAGGAGGCCGGGATGGGACCAGTTCGTCGTTATGAGCTTTCCGAGGAGCAGTTCGCCGAGATTTCCGATTTGTTGCCGACGTCAGGACGACGGGGCGGACAGTGGAAAGACCATCGGCAGATCCTGAACGGGATTTTCTGGATTCTTCACACGGGAGCCCAGTGGCGGGAGCTTCCCGAGCGCTATGGAAACTGGAAAACGGTCTACGATCGCTTTCGTCGCTGGCAACGAGACGGAACGCTCGACCGCATTCTCCAACGCCTTCAAATGCGGCTCGACGAAGAGGGACGGATTGACTTCGATTTGTGGTGTGTGGATGCGACTCCCATTCGGGCCAGCCGTGCGGCGGGCGGCGGGGGGAAAAAACCTTTCCCCCGATGAGCCGGCCGATCACGCTTTGGGCCGTAGCCGCGGGGGATTTGGCACGAAGTTGCACCTCGTCACCGACGGAAACGGTATTCCTCTGCAGGTCCTTGCCTCTGCCGGTCAACGACACGACTGCTTGTTCGCGGAACCCATACTGAAGGCGACACAGGTTCGTTGTGCCAACCGCTCCTGGCGGAGCCGTCCGCGCCAAGTCGCCGGCGATAAAGGCTATAGCTACCCGGCCGTCCGCCGGTATCTGCGTCGTCGCCGCATTCAACCCATCATTCCGACGCGCAAGAACCAGCCGGTCGATCCGAAATTTGACCGCCAGACTTACCGCCGCCGCAACGTGGTAGAACGCTGTGTCGGTTGGCTGAAGGAGAACCGACGATTGGGAACTCGCCACGAGAAACTCGCCGTCACATTTACCGCCATGGCCAAGTGGGCCATTGCCAGGCGCTATTTTCGCATCCTCGATTCGTCAGACAGAACCTAGTCAATCGCTTCAGCAAGGCTCTGCGGCGATTCCTTGTGGAGCAGGCGGCCAATCTCGCCGAATTCCTCAACCAGCAGGTCGAGGATGTCGTCGAGGCTCAGAATCCCGACGAGTCGTCCGTCACGCCCAACAACGGGTAATCGCCGGTAGGGTCCGCAGCGCATAAGACCCAGAGCTTCTTCAATGGGCATGTCCTCTCGAACGCTCTGGGGCGGCCGAGTCATCACCTGACTAACCATCGTTTCGTTTGGGTCGCGGGACTCGGCAAGGACCCGAACGACTAGATCCCGGTCCGTCAACAGTCCGAGAGGTCGCTGCTCGTTGTCGACGACGACCAACGAACCGACGTTTCGCGCGTGCATCCGTCGCGCGGCGTCCAAAACCGATTCGCCCATCGATGCAGTGTCAACCGATCGCACACAGATTCGCCCGGCGGACATGGCGGGGTCTCCAAGAGAATTGTCGAATGGGAAATTGTCTGAGTTGGCTCAAATGATGCAGGATGCGTGCCATGGCGCTGTTTCCAAAACTTGCGCGCTCAATTGCCGAAATTTGAGCCCACAAACGGCATTTGGCTATCAACCGCCTGAGAGATTCCCAGATCTTGCGGGGTGTGCGGTTTTGTCTCACTCGGTTGCCGGCGGTGTCAAAAACGCACGCCGCCTTCGTGCTTTTCAAAGACCGCGCGTGAGGCATGTGGATTGCGACTGCCGGGTTCGACGGGTAGGCGGCTACGTTTGAATCAACGATCCGAGGCGCATATGGCTGACCAGCAAAAATTTCATCGACCGTGCCTCGTTGCAGTCTGGCCGGGAATGGGACAAGTGGCGCTCAGTGCGGGTTACTATTTGATGGCGAAGTTGGGCATGCACCAAGTTGCAGAGTTCTCAACGCGCGAGTTTTTTGACGTCGAGCATGTCGATGTGAAGAACGGCATCATCAGCATGGGACGGATGCCGCGAAGCCGGCTCTTCGCGTGGCGCGATCCGAAGGGTGAGCATGACATCATGGTCTTCCTCGGCGAAGCCCAGCCGGCTCACGGGAAGTATGGATTTTGTCGGCAATTGCTTGATGGAGTGCAGCAGCAATTCGGGGTCGAGCGCGTTTTCACATTTGCCGCGATGGCGACCCAGATGCATCCGGAACATGACTCGCGGATCTTTGTCGCTGCCACAAATCCGAGCGCGCTGGCCGAGTTCCAGAACCGCGCCGTCGAAGTCCTTGAAGAAGGACAAATTGGGGGCCTGAACGGCGTGCTGCTGGGATTCGCCGCTGAACGCGGCTTAGACGGAACATGCTTGTTGGGAGAAATGCCTCAAATCTTCGCGCAGGTGCCGTTCCCTAAGGCGTCGTTGGCCGTTCTGCGCGTCTTTGCCGAGCTTGCCAAGATCGACTTGGACCTCACGGAACTCTCGGAGCAAGCGACTTTGGTCGAGAAAAGTCTGGGCGAGCTCCTGGCCAAAGTCGCCGAGGTCATACAACGTAAGAAAGGGGGCGAGGCA
>DASPSM010000566.1:0-3515 GCA_035623955.1 Planctomycetaceae bacterium | reverse complement strand
TGTCGCAGCTGTACCACTGCTTCCGCCACCACATGCTGCCATGCAGAGCATCGCACCTAGCAGCACTCCGCCTGCGAGTGCGGGCGGCACAAACGACCAGACGGGCCTGACATTCGCATTTGGGCGCCGCGCAAGCCGCTGCAGCACGCACCAAGCGAGCAACGCCATCGACATCCACCAAACGGCCGGCATTCCCTCCCCAGGCGGTGCACCTCGAATTCGCCTCTCGGCGCCCGACGCGGTGCCCGGAGCGGTAGAGGTCACCGTCATCGCAAACAAGCCGGGATTCGTCGATGTGATCTGGACCACCGGCGGATTGCTCGTCGGCGTCGTTGCGATCGTGCAGCCGCCCAGCATGGCTGCCGGCACCGAACACGCCAGTTGCGCGGAACCAGCGGTCGTGTCCGACGACTGAATCTCCATATTGAACGGCGGAACCGTGCCGCCGGGGGAAATCGGCTGCGGCGGATTTTGCCCTGGCTGAATCGTGACGCAAAAATCGAGCGCCGTGCCGCTGAGCGGCACGGTGTGCGGGCTGCCGGGTGCATTGTCGTTGATGGTCAGCGTCGCGTTCCGCTGGCTTGTGATGGTGGGACACTGCGACGCCGGCTGGAAAGCCACCTGAATCGAGCAGGTTCCTCCCGGCGGCGTCGCGGGGCCCGTGCAGGAATCCGCCGTCACCGAAAAATCGCCAGTCGTGTTTCCGCTCTCGCTGATCGAAACCGAAGATATGCTGAGCGCTCCCCCGCCCGCTCCGCTGTTGTTTGTAACCACCACCGGCACGGCCGTCCCGGCCGTTCCCGCGAGTTGGTCGGCGAACTTCACGGTTGTTGGCACCGAAATCGAGGCCTGCGTCGCCGTACCAGACAGTGCAACGCTGGCCGAATCTCCGCCAGAGACGGGTATCGTTAGCGTCGCCGAGTACGAGCCCGGAGCCGTCGGGAGAAATGAAACCGTGATTTGACATGGATTGCCGCCAACGGCGAGAACAGTGCAGCTGTTGCTGGTGACGTTGAAAATCGGTGCGCTGAGGCTGGGCGTAATGCTCAGCGTGCCAATTCCGGCGATCACGTTACCTGCATTTGAGACCTGGATGCTTTGAGACGTGGATATGCCGACGCTCGTCTTGAAGCTCAGGCTGGAATTGGAAACGGAGATCACCGGAGGACTCGTAGCGGCTCCGCTTAAGGCAATCTGCTGAGGACTTCCCGAGGCGTTGTCTGCGAATGTAAGACTCGCATTCTTCGACCCGGCCGTTTGAGGCACAAACTTCACCGCGACGTTGCAGGTTCCGCCGATAGGCAACGATCCACTGCTGAGCGGACACGTCGTGCCGGTCGAGGCGATCGAAAAGTCCGCCGCGTTCGTTCCTGTCAGTCCGATGCTCGAGATGCTCAGCGCGGCGCTGCCCTTGTTCGCCAGTTGGAAAGTTTGCGCCGCGCCCGATGCGCCCACAGTGAGGCTGCCGAAACTCCACGACTGCGGTGTCACGGACGCGATCGGCGCCGTCGCCACTCCCGTGCCGGTCAGCTCAACAGCCTGCTCAGCGCTCGCTGCGCCTCCTGAGTTGTCGAAGAAATCGAGTTCGGCCTGAAACGGCCCTTGGCCAGAAGGGGCGAAGCTGACCTGCACGGTACAGGTTCCTTCGGGCGGCAAGGAGAAATTCTTCCCTTGGCATGGCGTTGGTCCGCCCGCGCTGATGGGGAATTGCGCCGGGTCCGCGCCACCCATGGCGAAATTGGAGAGGGTCAGCGGCTGTCCGCCGACGTTTTGGACGTACACGACCGCCGGATTTGCACTGGTGGTATTCTCAGGTTGGTTTCCGAAATTCACACTCGCCGGTGAAACCACAGCGAGCGGCCCACTCATTCCCACTCCACTCAGCTCGAGCACCTGAGGGCTTCCCGGCGCGTTATCCGTCACCACCACCTCCGCCGTTTCCGGTCCAGCCGCCGACGGCGTGAACGCCACTTCGAACGAGCACTGTACGGGGGCCCCAGAAACGATCGCCACCCCAATACAGGCTTCTTGGCCGCTTAGTTGAAAATCGCCCGCGTTCGCGCCAATAAGCGAGATGCTGGAGATCGTGAGGGCGGCCTCGCCCGCATTCACGATGCCAACGAACTGCGGCGCAGGCGGCTCAACTGGAAAATTCACATGCGCCAGCGTGAAGGTGACGCTTGGCGATTGTCCCGCGGCTTCGGCGATCTCCCCAATGAAAGCGTCGCTTGCCGGACTGATCGCCGTGCAGCTGGAGCAGTTCGGCTGGAAGCCGCTTATCGACCCACTTGTAGTAACCGCGGTCGGAAAATTTCCGGAAGTCGTAACTCCGGCGACGTACGCGTGCCCTGCTCCGTCGGTTGCGACCGCGTTGGCGCTCGCGCCCGCTGAGCCGCCGGGCGGCGATGTCCCGCCGAGCGGCGTCGCATAAATCAGCGAGGCTGCCGCGGACGATGTGGGATCGATTTTCGCCACGAACGCGTCGCCCGCGCCGTTGAATGGTTGCAAATTATCTTTCCATGGAAAATCGTAGGATGTCGCCGATCCCGCCACGTAGACAGCGTTCGACGCGCCGACAGACACGCCCTGCGCCGCATCCGACGAGGAACCCCCGAGATATGTCGAATACGCGAGCGCCGTCATTCCCGAACCGGCGTTTTGCGAGATCACGGACAAGAATGCGTTCGACGTGGCGTTGACGTGCAACACGCTTTGATAGCCGGCGACCGAGCCGTTCGTCGGGAAGTTCGAGGACTGGGTCAGCCCCGTCACGTAGGCGTTCGGCGGATTCGCCGAATCGACAGCCACCGCAAGTGCTTCATCTTCGCCTGAGCCGCCCAGTTCCGTCGCATAGACCAGATCCTGCGAACCCGCTCCCAGCGGCGAAATCTTCATCAGAAATGCGTCGGCCGTCCCGCCGCCGTACGCGGTCTGGAAGGCGTTCTTCACCGGGAATCCACTGACCGTATTCGCCGCGAAGCCCGCGATGTACGCGTTGCCGGAGCTGTCCACAGCGATTCCGCCCACGCCCGGCGCCCCCACGGCGTTCGTCCCAAGGTAGGAGCAATACTTCAACGTCGCGGCCCCGCCAGCCTGTGCGGGCGGCGAGAAGATGGCAAGGAATCCATCGCTTGTCTGGCCGTCCCACATCGTTTGGTATGCACTGCTCGTAACATCCAAATCGGTCGAGGTCGTATCCGACGCGATGTACACGTCGCCCGATGAATCCAGCGCAATGCCGCCCGTGCCGTTGAGAGACTCGGCGCCGCTCCCTCCGAAGATCGTCGAGAACATCAGCTTCGTTCCCGTCGGATCGATCTCACTGACGATCACGTCGTTTCCGTCTCCGCTCGTGAGTCCGTTCGTCGGCTGCGTCGCGTCCGTCACCGGGAAATCGACAGAAGTGGTGGTCCCCGTGATCGCCACATCGCCGGAGCCGTCGACCGCAATTTGCCCGCCGCTCTGTTTTCCGCTGCCGCCCAGAAAAGTGAGATAGATGAGCGAGTTGGGCCCGC
>DASPSM010000838.1:0-6918 GCA_035623955.1 Planctomycetaceae bacterium | reverse complement strand
CTTTTACAACAAAATCCATCTGGGCGGTCCGCCGGCTGTCTTCGTGTATGACCAGGCCGGCAAACTCGTCAAACGCTTCGACAACAGCCAGGTCCCCAAGACCCCGGAATTGACCTACCAGCACGACGTCGTGCCGCTGGTTGAGAAACTTGTTTCCTCACCACAGTAACCACTCTCGGCAAGGGCGATGAAAATCCTCTTCCTTCACGGCTGGCAATCGGTCCCCGGCGGCGTGAAGCCGACGTTTTTGGCCAGCCACGGGCACGAGGTGATCAACCCGGCTTTGCCCGACGAGGATTTCGCACGGGCCGTGCGGATCGCTCAGGCGGCGTTCGACGAGCATCGTCCCGACGTGGTCGTAGGCTCCAGTCGCGGCGGTGCCGTCGCGATGAACATGCGGGCCGGCGACACGCCGCTTGTGCTCTTGTGTCCCGCCTGGAAGAAGTTCGGAACGGCCGGGAGCGTGAAATCCAACACGACGATCCTCCATTCCCGTGCGGATGACGTGGTTCCTTTTGCCGACAGCGAAGAACTCGTTCGCACGAGCGGCCTGCCCCAATCGGCGCTGATCGAAATCGGAACGGACCATCGCCTGGCCGACGCCGCACCGCTCGCCGCGACCTTGAGGGCCTGCGAGGCATCGCTGAAATAGCCCATCGCTTCAACCGCGCGGGCCGACATCTCAGGCATGTACACTGCATTGACAGCTATCATTCATAGCAATATAGTGAACGCATGCCTTCCGACGTCCTCGACAACTGGCAGGTTCAGGTGCGCAAGGGACTGCTCGAACTTTGCGTCCTCAACGCCCTGCGCGGCGGGAGGCAATACGGGTACGACATCGTGAAGCAGCTTCGCACGCTGGATGGACTGGTGATCGGCGAAGGAACGATCTACCCCATCTTGAGCCGCTTCCGAAAACAGGACCTGGTGGAGACGACGATCGAGGAATCGCCCGAGGGGCCGCCGCGGAAGTATTACCGGCTGACGCCGCTGGGACGCAAAGCCGTGGCGCAGATGAACGAGGCGTGGGACAAGATCGATCAAGGCGTGCGTGCCTTGCGGAGAGACGAAACATGACCGAACTGACGCCAACCGCCGAAAGCCGTTTGAACGCATACCTGCACGAGCTGCGCCGCGTCTTGTCGGATTCCCCGTCGGTCGATCCGGCCGAGGTCGAGCGCGACGTCCGCGACCATATCGAAGCCGCACTGGTCGGACAGGTGCCTCCGGTCGACGACTCCGCGCTGGACAAAGTATTGCAGACTCTCGGCGCGCCTTCCCAATGGTTGTCAGAATCGGCCCAGTCAGGACGCCGTCCGCTCATTTCTATGCCAGCGATCAAGCAGAGCGCACTGCAGGCTTTGCGGCATCTCGTGGGCGGTCCAGAGAGCTATCGACTCCCCTATTTGTCGCTGCTGGTGTTTGCGGTCGGCTGGACTTTGGCGCTTCTGGCGCACGACGCCGGTCCACTGCTGGTCGCGATGCCGGTGAGCTTCATCCTCTCTCGCGCGGCATTGTCTTTGTTCACAGCCGAGCGGTTGAGCGTTGGACAGAAATGGCTGCTCTACCCGGTGCTGGCCGTCGCCGATTGTGCTTTGCTCGTTGTAATTCTGATTGCGCCCATCGTGATCGGCATCGACGTCTGGGAGCGAACCTATCATCGAGCGCGGCCCGCTGGTGCCTGGGGCGACGTCGGCGCTACCATTTGCGGGTGGGCAGGCGCAACCTGGCTCTGCGTGGGAATCTTGTTCACTCTCTTCCCTGCTGTGGTGAGAAGTGTGTTTCATCCGTTCGCGACGCAGTTCTCGCGTCGATCCGGGCTGAAGCTGGCGACTGTGGGGCTGCTTCTGCTGCTCCTCGCCGGGGCAACCGGGTTTTTCGGCAGGCTCGCTGAAGGGGCCTCCCGCCGGCAACGGGCCGTTGTCATGGGCGCTTCTCCCTCGCACCGGCACTAAAATCAGCGTGCGGATTCTACAAGACCGGAACCCAACCCCTACCCGCAGGGGAGTGACGAGGGATTCTCGATGCGTCGTGCCGCCGTCTTGACTGTTGCCCTGGTTGCCTGGCTGTCTCCGCGTGCCTTTGGACAAAAGGGCGACTCGGACTGGCACATGGTCTACACGCGCTCGCATCGCGCGACGTTCGAGCAAGAGTGGAAATACACGTTTCCCAAGCACCACTCCAAACAGTGGTTCATCGCGCTACGCTATCCCCCCGACCTCCCCTGGAGTCGCGAAGCCGTCGGCAAAGCCGAGTTGCGCACGAGCGGCGGGTGGATTCCGTTTCGTGAGGTCGTCGAAGAAGGCCGCGAACATCGGCGGATGCTCGTCATCGATCACGCGGGCGACGATCCCGCATTGCGGCGAGGCTTTACCGTTCGCACGACGTTGACGGCGACAATCTACGATCAGGCGCTGGAGCCGGGCGGCCCAGCGAAACCAGTTGCCCCGCTCGCGCCCCAGCAGCGAGAAGTCTGGCTTGAGCCGACGAAGACATACGACTACCACGCGGCCCGCGTCAAAGCCTGGATGGACCATCACAAAATGTGGCGTGAGCCAAATGAAGAAGTCCTGCATTTTGTCCATCGCGTGTACAAGCAACTCCGCGTGCACATGCCGTACAGCACGAAGGACTCCGAGCCTTGGACCTGCAGCCACGTTCTCAAGGACGGCTGGGGCGAATGCTGCCGACACTCGATCGTCACCACAGCGGTTTTGCGGGCTAACAAGATTCCGGCGCGGACCGTGTGCGCGGTTTGGGCAATCGACAACAAGAGCACGGGCGCGCACTGCTGGGGCGAGTTCTTTCTGCACGGCGCCGGCTGGGTTCCGTACGACACGACCCTGGGTGACGACAAACAATCCGAAGACTACTTCGGCAAAAAGAAGGGCGAACTCATTGCCGGTATGGTCGATTTCGATTGGGTGTTTGTCGCGGGGCCCTTTGGCCAGCAACGAGTATTCGCCCTCGACGCGTCACCCGCGTTCTGGAGCCGGGGCGAGGGACCAATGGACAATCCGAAAGTCGAGACCAAGACCAGCGTGCGGATCGTCAATCGCTTTCGCTAACTCATGCCCACGAACGATCCAATCGATTGCCTGTGCCTGGGAATCGTGGTCGCCGATCACGTCTGCGAGCCGATTTCGCACCTTCCGCAGGCCGGCGAGCTGGTGCTGACTCCGCGGACGCACTTGAGTATCGGCGGCTGCGCGGCAAACGTGGCGGTCGATCTCGTGCGCCTGGGACGAACGGCGGCCGTGATTGGGAGCGTCGGCGCGGACGCGTTCGGACGGTTTGTGATCGATTCGCTGAGTGATGCCGGTGTCGACGTCCGTCACATCGCCTGCCTCGCGAGCGAAGCGACGAGCGCCTCGATGATCATCAACGTCCGAGGTGACGATCGCCGCTTCATCCACGCCGCCGGAGCCAACGCACGGCTCGAGGGGGATGAAATCTCAGCCGACCTTCTCGAGCGGACTCGGGCTGTTTACATCGGTGGGTATGGACTCAGCGATAAGCCCGCCCCGGACAGGATTGCCGCTCTGTTCCGTGCCGCCCGCGAACGCGGTGTGAAGACGGTCCTCGACGTTGTGGTTCCCCAAGGAAAGAATTGCTGGTCCCTTCTCGAGCCCGTCTTGCCCTGGACCGATGTCTTCCTGCCCAACGAAGACGAAGCCCGTGCGATCAGCGGCCACAGAGAGCCCGCGACGCAGGCACGCGCGTTTCGAGACGCGGGGGCGGAAACAGTCGCAGTGACCTGCGGCCAGCGCGGAACTGCCGTCGCCTGCCCAATCGGCGTTTTTCGCGCGGACGCCTTTCCGATCGACTTCGTTGATGGCACAGGAAGCGGCGACGCCTTCGCTGCGGGCTACATCCATGCACTGCTCGACGGACACGACGTGACCGAATGCGTGCGAGCCGGCAGCGCGCTGGGGGCGAGTTGTGTTCGCGCGAGCGGCGCGACCACCAGCGTTTTCAACGCGATTGAGCTTTCCGAATTCCTCTCCACGCATCCGCTCGAGATTCGGCCGGCTGAGTGATGAAAATCAGGCCCTTAGCGAAGGGCTACTGGAATCACGAGCTTGAGTGCACTCAATTCGTCGGAAAACGACGCCACCTTCACATCGACCAGGCCGTGCGCTTTTGCCGCAGCCATGACGTCCGACTCTCGCACGTCGTTCGTGCCCTTGAGACCTTTCCTCCAGAGAACCCAGATCATTCCATCACTCTTGAGCGATCGACGCAGCGTCTTTAAGCGATCGAGGTTCGCTCGCCCCTCGACGCGCACAATGATCACATCCGACTGCGGCTTGGCTTTTGCCACGCTCACTGAGCCGGCACGCCCTCGCAGGTCATCCAGGAACGCCTGATCGTCCAATCCAATCACCGACACGACAGACGTTGGTTTGACGCCTAGTTTCTCGAGCAGGCCGGGCGGATTGAGGATTTTTTTCGCCAAGCGCTCGGCCTGGCGGCCGACGCGGAGCACGATCGTATCGTCGTTCCACTTGATCGTGAGCTGGCCATCTTTCGAGACGGCCTGCCGAACCTCCTTGAGCGGAATTGCCAGCTTCAGCTCGTCGCGCAGGGTCAGCGTTTTGGAGTCGAGATGCAAACTCACCTGATACGACGCGCGGCGGTACTTCGCCTCGCCCTTGATCTCTGTCCCCATGTCGTGACCTCGGCAATGGCTGGTAACGAATGCGCTGGCGCTAACAGCGGCGCGGCATTGTACCACGTCCGAGACTCGACCCCGCGCCGGCTATTCGAGCGATCCGCCACCACCTTCGAGGCTCGCGCAGTCACAATTCCCCGACAACGGCTCGAAGGGCGAAGACCTCGACCGAGACCCCCTCGCTGAACACAGCATGATCGGGGGGCCGCTCGCAATGCAGGCCGAGGTCGCTCAGAAATGACTGCGCGGCGTAGGTTACCTTCGCTTCGCGCAGCGGGTACGGGCGATGATGCACCTGGCCGCGAAGCAGGTCCTCCCCCTTCTGCGTGTAGAGGACGTATCTCTCGACGAGGAAGTGTTCCAGGGAACCGGGAACCGCCCGACCTGGCTCGACGTCGCGATGCAGCCCTGTGAACTCGTCGCCGATCTCGGCCTCGACGATGCCGCCAACTCCCATATTGCCGGGCCACAGCCGTTCGCATTCGTAGCGGACGTGCGTTCCCGAACGGCGGACGCGCATTTTCGAGTGGTGGTAGGGGAGTCCCCAGCGCGATCGGCCAACCCGCGCTCCAACGGATCCGCCGGCGTCCAAACTCAGAAACAAGACGCCGGGTTCGCCGTCGGAGTGAACGTAGGTCCGTACGTTCGTCTCGGGGAACGCCGAGATGCCCGGGATCGGTGGCGCCCACCAGGGGCGCACACCGTGCATGGAAAAGAGGACCAGTCCGATCCAAGCGCTGCCATCAAACGTGTCGACGCTCAGCCAATCGGGGACCGACGCGCGGACTTCGGCAGGCGAGATCCGCCAGTGCAGGAAAAGCAAGTTTCGCCAGGTCTGGTAGCCTGCGACGCGCTGATTCGGTCTGGCCGCGGGTGAGATTCGATCGATGGTGGCCGGATGAGCGACGACCATCAATGAGCGCCCCAAAAAAGGCGCGGCCGCGAGCAGCGATGACCACCCGCGACCTGTGCCGGCTCAAGATTCCACATGATCGGTATTGTAGACCGTAGGGGACCCCCAGCCCGGTCGGCTCGATCGAATTGCTAGGAAACTTCGCGGCGAGTACGCGTTTAGTAACGGACCGGCATCGCCATGGTATTGCGGGCGTCCATCATCGTCGTGGGCGTTCCCTGCATCATAGGCGACGGGTTGTACATGGTCGTGGGGGGAACGGTCGACTGAGCGCCTGGCGAAGTCGGCGCCGGACTCGGGGAGACGTTCGGAGCCGGTCCAGGGACCGCTCCCGGAGCCACGTTGGGAACGCCGCCGCAGCTTGGGCAACCCCCGCCCATGCAGCCGGATGTGATCATCGGCTGACCGCAGCCACCACAGCCGCCACAGCCACCGCAGCAGCCGTCACTGAACACCGTACAAGGATCGCAGCAGCCATTGAAGCACGGTCCGCCGCAGCCATAGCCACATCCGTAGCCGTAGCCGTATCCGTAGTGACCGCAGCCGCAGCCACTGAACCATTCACACGGGCACAGGATGTGGTGAATCAGACAGCAGATCGGACTGAGGATGCAGCATCCGCAGCCGCCACCGTACCCGTATCCACACCCGTCACCGCAGGGTCCGTACGAATTGCAGCCGCCGCAGTAGCCTCCGCAATTGTTGTAGCCGCACCCGCCGTAACCACATCCGCCATAGCCACATCCGCCGTAGCCGCACCCGCCGTTGCCGCATCCGCCGTAGCCATAGCCACACCCGCTGTAGCCGTATCCACCGTAGCCGCAACCGCCGCAGCATCCGGAGCCGCAGCCGCCGCACGGATCGTAATAGGTCTGGCAGCAACAGCAACCGACGAGTGCCGGCATCGCGATGGCGGCAAGGGCGGCCAAGAAGATCCGTCTCATGGATATCGTCCCTGACTAGGCTCGAGGGGAATGGGCCTGACGTGAAGGCATCCTGCCTCTCCTCCCTTTATCGGCTTCAAAACGGGAAAACTTTAGCGGCTTTTCAAGATTTTCCGGAATTGTCGGATCTACCGATATGAAAGGATCTTGCGCCGGCAGGGCCCTGCAAAGTACCGATCCAGTTTGGCAAACTGCCGATTCGGGAGCGGTTGCGCAAAACACGCAAAAGCCTCCGGGCAGTCGATAGGGGTGACCTAGGTTTCCCTTGGACGTCTTCTCCAGGGGAAAAATATGAGCATCGACGATCTCTGGCCTGCCGCGTCTGTGGCTGAGCCGGAAACCGACTTACGTTCCACGAGTCCCGCCGCCTGGTTACTGAGCGA
>DASPSM010000559.1:0-6927 GCA_035623955.1 Planctomycetaceae bacterium | reverse complement strand
GCTGCACACGTGGCTGCAACCGCTGATTCGCGATTCGCAGGGCCAGCGCTCAAGCGTCACCGGACAGGAGATCATCGGTGGGCTCCTGCCACCTAATCGCTTCGCCGACGAAGTGCTGACCGACGATCCGCGCCGCGTACGCGCCGTCTGGGTGGACTCGAACAACCCTGCCAACACGGCGGCCGAGACGGCCCGCTTCGAAGAGGCGTTCCGCGCCCTCGACCTCTCCGTCGTCGTGGATGTCGCCTATACGGAGACAGCCGCACTCGCGAATTACGTGCTGCCCGCGGCTTCGCAGTACGAGAAGTGGGAAACGACCTTCTTTACGCTCGAGTGGCCGCGGAATTACTACCATCTCCGGGCCCCGCTCTTCGAACCCCTTCCGGGCACGCTGCCCGAGCCGGAGATCTACACCCGGTTGCTACGCGCCCTGGGCGCCCTTCCCGAGGACGACGCGCTGGCCGAGCTGCGGGCCCTTGTCGCGGAGAACCGCGGCGCGATGATGAAGCGGGCGACCCAAATGTTCAATGAGAACCCGAGGCTCCTGGCAATCGCTCCGGCGTTGCTCTACTTAACTCTGGGACCGACGCTCCCTGACGGCGCGGCGGCGGCAGCGCCGCTCTACGCGGCCTGCCACAGGACGGCCACCGAGCACACCGTGGCCGTGCAGCGCGCGCTGGCGACGACGGCCGCGCCGCCGCTCCTTGGGGAGGAGCTGTTCGACAAGGTGCTCACGAGCCGTTCGGGCCTCGTCTTCACAGTTCACGAGTATGACGAGATCTTCCAGCTCGTTAAGCATGAAGACGGAAAGATCCACCTCGCCGTGCCCGAGCTGCTCGAGTGGCTCGCGCGGCTCGACCCGGCGGCGGAACAATCTGATCCCAGCTACCCATTCACTCTCGTCGCCGGCCAGCGCCGCGCGCACAATGCGAACCAGATCTTCCGCACGCCGGCCTGGCGCAAAAGCGATCCCGACGGCGCGCTGCGCATTCATCCGGAGGATCTCGCCACGCTCGGTGGCAGCGATGGTGGCTGGATGGAGGTGACCACGCGGTCGGGCCGTCTGGTCTGTCGCGTCGAAAGCGATCCCTCGATGCGGCGAGGCCTGGTCGCCTTGCCGCATGGCTACGGCCAGTCGTATCCTGACGGTCGGGGTGGCCGCATCATCGACGGGCCGCGTCTGAACCTGATCACGGCCCACGACGATTGCGACCCGATTGCGGCAACCCCCTATCACAAGAACGTCGCCGTTCACCTGGCGCCCGTCGTCGGCCCAGAAGCCGACGCTGCCGAGGCCTCGTCCGCCCGCGTCCGCGCGATCGCGGCGGTCCAGGCGAGCGCGACCTGAAGAAGCGATGCTCAACTCCGGCTCATTTTGTGGAACTCTCTCGCCGGTCGCTGTGCCATGAGCGGGCCAATTCCGCGACGCCGACGTGCTGTTCCAAAGCGGCTTGGCGATGGCCCCACGAGAAAGCAGCACGATCAATACTGTCCGATCGCACGCACGCTCGATGTTCTTGGCGATCGCTGGAGCCTTCTCATTCTGCGCGAGCTCTTGCTCGGCGATCGGCGTTTCGTGGACCTCCGCGAGTGGCTACCCGGGGTCTCGCCGACGCTACTGACGAAACGCCTCCAGCAACTCACGGCGAACGGGCTGGTCGCGACGATCGAGCTACCGCCGCCCGCCGCCCGGACTGTCTACACGGCGACCGCCAGGGGGCGGGAAGCTGTTCCGATCCTACGTGCGATGAGTCGCTTTGGGATGAAGCTGCTGCCCCCGCCGCGGGCGTCGACGAAGCTTCGTCCCGAGTCGGTCGCCTATGCCGCGGTTGACGCCTGGTATGACTCGGGGGCGGCAAACGGCATCGACGAAATTTATCGACTGGTGATCGACGGTGCCGAGTTCACGCTCGCCAGCGCTCGTGGCGCGGCCCGTGAGAATTTAGCCAAGCGCGCGCCGGATCTTGTGCTCACTGCGCCCGGGCACGTCCTTGTCGCTGCGCGACTGGGCGAGACCACCCTCGCAGATGCAGTTGCCTCCGGCGCAGCGACCGTGACGGGGAGGAAGCACGCGCTTCGCAATTTCCAGCGCGTCTTTCGTCTGCCTTGAGTCCGCTGCGACCAACAGGGAACGAACGCCGACGGACGCCCAAATGCCCCCACCAATCAAGGTCCGGTGAGCAGCTGAGAGCCCGCAAGAGCCGCCTCCGGCGGTTCAGCCGCAAAGCTCAAACAGCCCGGCCGCCCCTTGGCCGCCGCCGACGCACATCGTCACGACGCCGTAGCGAACCTTGCGGCGCTGCATTTCGTTGGCGATGGCTCCGACCAGTCGGGCTCCCGTCATGCCGAACGGGTGGCCGATGGAGATCGAGCCGCCGTTGACGTTCAGCTTTTCGGGATCGATGCCGAGGCGATCGCGACAATAGACCACCTGCACTGCGAAGGCTTCGTTCAGCTCCCACAGGCCGATATCGGACACCTTCAGGCCGTGTCGCGACAGTAGCTTGGGAACGGCGAACACGGGGCCGATCCCCATTTCGTCCGGATCGCAGCCGGCGACGACGAAGCCGCGGAAGGCGACCTTTGGCTTGAGGCCGAGCGAGCGGGCCTTGTCGGCCGACATCAAGAGCGCGACCGAGGCCCCGTCGGAAAGCTGCGACGAATTTCCCGCCGTCACCGTGCCCTGGCCGCTCTCTTTGTCGAAGTGGGGCTTGAGGGCGAGCAGCCCCTCGAGCGTCGTGTCGGGGCGGTTGCACTCGTCCTGCGTCAGGTCGCCCTCTTCCTGACCGACGACCTTGCCGGTCGTTTTATCGAGAATGCCCCGGCGGACGTGCATGGGAGCGATCTCGGCCGCGAGGATTCCCTCTTTCTGTGCCCGGGCCGTGCGGATCTGGCTGGAGAGGGAGTACTCGTCCTGCACCCGGCGGCTGATGTGATAGCGCTTGGCGACGACCTCGGCCGTGTCCCCCATCACCATGTAAATCCCGGGGAAGTGCTCCTTGACCCAAGGATTCTCGTCGCGGTTGCCGCGCGGGATCTGCGTGATGCTCTCGACCCCGCCGCCAATCGCCACGTCGGCCCCTTCGTACATGATTTCGTGGGCGGCGATCGCGATCGCATTCAAGCCGGAGGAACAGAAGCGGTTGACCGTGGCGCCGGCCACCGACGTGGGGAGCCCCGCTCGAATCAGGGCGACGCGGGCGACGTTCATCCCTTGTTGCCCTTCCGGATAGCCGCAACCAATCACTACGTCCTCGATCTCGCCGGTCTTCAGCTGGGGAACGCGTTTCAGAACCGACTGAATGCAATGGGCGACCATGTCGTCAGGCCGCGTCATGTTGAGCGAACCGCGGAACGACTTGGCCAGAGCTGTTCGCAGACTTTCGACAACGACGGCTTCACGCGCCACGGGCTCTGCTCCCATTCAAGAGAACGATGGATCGGAAGTGTTATGCTAGAAGCGGGCCGCGCAGCCCGCGAATCGACGCCTGACGATAGGTCACAGACAGAGACTGCCTCATTAGCATAACCAAAAAAAACCTGGCGAGTGAACCCTGGCCGATCGAACGCCGCACGGTCGACGCGGTACTGCAGTTCTATCGCCGAATCGTGGGAACCGACGTCGTTTGTCGGCCCGTCGAGCGTCCGGGGTTTAGCGGAGCGCTGGTTTTTCGCATCGAGACGGCGGCCGGGCCATTTTGCTTGCGCGGCTGGCCGCAAGCGTTGCGGGACCCGAAGAGAATTCTCGCACTGCACGAGTTTCTCGCCTACGTCCGCTCTCAGGGAATTGACTACGTGGCTGTGCCCGTCCCCTCGGACGGCGAGAGCACGCTCGTGAATGTCTTGGGTCAATTTTGGCAGGTGGAGCCCTGGCTACCGGGCAGGGCGGATTTCTGGAACCGGCCGAGCGACGTTCGGCTCGCAGCCGCGCTGACGGCGCTGGCCCGTTTTCATCAGGCGGCCCACGGGTTTCGGCCTGCCGGCGGCGAGTCGTCGCATCTCTGGCCGGCTGCTCCGGCTGTGGCACCGACGGTGCTCGATCGGATCGCACGCTTCGAGAGCTGGACAGCGGTTCGCCTGGCCCGACTCCGTGAGCGACTTCGCCGTTGCGACCCCGACGATCCCGCACTCGCGACTTCCGCGGAACGCGTCCTGGCTGCCTTCGATCGCCTCGCCGCACGAATGCACGGCGAGTTGCGCTCTGTTTGCCAAATGCACGTCCCGCTGCAGCCGTGCCTGCGAGACGTGTGGCACGACCATCTGCTGTTCCAAGGCGACGCGGTCACCGGGCTGATCGATCCGTCAGCCGCCCGGACCGATACGGTTGCCGCTGACATTTCGCGCCTCGCCGGCAGTTTGATCGCCGACGATCGTCGCGCTTGGGGCGTCGCATTGGACGCGTATCAATCGGTTCGGCCCTTGTCGGCCGCGGAGCTCGCACTGTGCGACGTACTCGATCGCAGCGGCGTGCTGCTCTCGGGAATGACATGGCTGGGGCGTCGATACTTGAATGGGATTCGTCTCAGCGAAGCAGCGCTCCAGCGATTGGGCCGGATCGCCGACCGGCTGCCGTGAGCCGATGGGACTTCCCGCGAATTGCGGAGGCTGTGGCGAATGCCCTGCTCGCGATGATTGATAACCGCCGAGTCTTGGAGCACTCTAGAGGCGTCTCAATAACACTGAGCGATCTTCGGAGAGTATATAGCTGAGAGTCGCGAAAGGAGCACTGCTGATGGGCGCTCATCCGTATTCGTATCTTGTTCCGTATCAACACGACTTGCAGCGAGCGCTCGACGAGTTGCGCGAGCGCGAGTTCGAGCAGGGGCGGTACAACCCGGTGATGATGTACCCTCCGGAATTTGTCGACGAGCGGACGCCCCGAGGCCCCGGGCGACAGCATGATACGATCAACGAGGCACTCGAGGCCGCCGAGGAGGATGGCACGCGCTCGATTCTCGATATCGAGCTCGTCGGCGACGAGGCCGAATTCGGCGTCGCCCGCCGGCTGACGGAAGAAGAGCTCGAGCAATATTTCGGCACGACGACTCCCAACCGCGCCCAGGTTCTCGATAACACGCCGACCGAGGACGTCGAGCGGGGTCAAGCGGTCTGCGTGCCGGTCTACGACGAAGACGGCCTCCCCCTGGCCATTTACTTCTTTGGTTACTCGTGCGACTGACCGGCAAAGGCCGGGCTTAAGCGCCGCCGGCGAAGTCGTCGAACACACGCTGGAGCGCGGCGGCAAACCCAAGCATCGGCGTCGTGAGGAGCGATCGCGCTTTGGCATTCGACATCGAAACGTCGCGCGGCCGGGGAGCGCGGCCGGCGATCTGCTCCGGTGCTCGCGGGCGGACGAGACCCGGAGAATAACCGAACCGCTCGGCAATTCGCCGCGTGAGCGAGACACGGTCGAGCGCCTCGTTTCCCGCCAGGTGGATCGTTCCCTGGAATGTCCCCTCCGCCAGCTCCAGTAGCGCCTGGCCCAAGGTGAGCACGTCGATTGGCGAGCGGATCTCTCCCGGCGGGACGTTGATTGTCTGCCCGGCTCGCAGCATCGGGATGGTCCGCTCGAGAAACGAGTTTCCTCCCCCAAGCGGACCGAATCCCATCACCAGCGCGATCCGCGCGATGACCGATCCCGCCACAGCCGCGACAACGCTCTCGCCCTCCGCCTTCGTTCGAGCGTACACGTTGATGGGCGATGGCGGATCGGCCTCGGTGTATCCGCCGCGCTCGCCGTCGAAGACGTTGTCGGTCGAGACGTAAATCAGCCGCGATCCCCCGCGCGCACAACCATCGGCGACCACCTGAGTGAACGCAACATTCATCGCGCGGGCCACATCGGGATTTCTCTCGCAGAAATCGATGTCGGCCGTCGCCGCGGCGTGAATCACGACGTCGGGCGCGATCGCCGCCAGCGTGCGTTGGACCGCTTCCGGATCCTTGAGGTCCAGCGTGTGCCAGACGAGTCCTTTGCGTCGCGTCAGCGGGGCTTTGCCCGAAAGGGCATGCATCTCCCAATCGGAAGGCGCCTGGTGAATGACGCTCCCCGCGACGAAGCCACCGCCCCCCGTGATCACGCACTTTTGCATCGGCTCACAGCTTCACGAGAATTTGCGATCGGGGCAGCGCGTGCTCATTGCGGGGGAATCAACAGGACCGAGGCGACCTTCGCGAGTGTCCCTTTGAGCGGATCGGCCGCGCGCAGGCTGAAGCGCTGCTTGCCCGCCTTGAGAGGAAGCTTGCCGATCTCGACAGGGAAGAAAGTGGTCCAGGTCTTGCCCGTCCCCTCGACCCGCGCGGTGATCCGCTTGTCGGCCGATTCGAATTGGAACGAGTTCCCGGCCGCATCGTTGTGGCACGAATACATCACGCTCACGGTGTAGAGGCCGGGCTTTTGAATGTCGACTGTCCAGGCGGCGGAGTCGTTGGGGCTGTGCCACTCGGCCAGCACCGGTTCGTCGCGACGCTTTTCGAGGACGAGCGTGTTGCCATAGATCTCGCAATTTGACGCTTCGAGCGACAATGTGGCGTCCTGCGCCGCCGTGACGAGGGCAGGCTGGTTACCGGGGAACACCTTGCGGCAAGGCCCCGTCGAGCCGATGTAAGCCATGATGTCGGCCAGGTCCTGCGGCCTGATATCTTTTTCGAGCCCTTCGGGCATCAGCGATTTGCCGGTGCTGGCCAATGTCTCGAGATCTCCGCGAAGCAGCGTGGTTTGCTTCCCCTCCTGCTGCAGGAGGGTGATGCTGCTGCCCGTTTCCGCTGCGAGGATGCCCGTGTATTGCCGCCCTTGCGTGGTGACCGCCGAATAGACGTTGTACTTCTGCTCGACGGCCCGGTTGGGATCGAGGATCGCGACGCTGAGCGCCTGCACCGACTTGTCGGTGAGCGCGACCAGGTCCGGGCCGATCGAATAACCGACGC
>DASPSM010000554.1:0-12922 GCA_035623955.1 Planctomycetaceae bacterium | reverse complement strand
ATCCAAGCAATAATCTGTTCATTTGGGGCATTTGCGTCGAAGGGTTGGAAATGGTGGTCCCGCGGCCGACGCGGCTTTGACCCACGCTCCATTCGCTGAGGCTACATCGCGTGAATTGTGCGAAGTGCAGCCGTCCGCTTCAATTCACAGACCAGAACTTCATCGCCGGCTGCAGTTTTGTGCATTTTTTGTAACGCCCCGCCGCGGAGTGCTTTCGATGAGTGCCGACAGCCCGTTCGTCTATCGCCTGCGCGTGCGGTTCGCCGAGTGCGACCCGCAAAAGGTGGCATTTAACGGCGTCTACGGACTTTATATCGATCTGGCGGTGTTCGAGTTCCTGCGGGCGATGGGCTTCGGCGAGTCGCTGGTCAAAGGCCCTCTCGATTACCAGGTGGTGAAGCAGTCAATCGAATGGACGGGCCCGGCCCGGTTCGATCAGGTCTTAGAGATCTCGGTCTGGGCCAGGCACCTGGGAAACACGTCCTTCACAATTGCCACGCAGTTTCGCATCGCGGGCGATCATAAGATCTCGGCAACGGGCGAGACGGTCTACGTGCTGGTCGATGCGAGGACGCTGACCAAGACGCCGCTCCCTGCGGACTTGCGGGCCGCCCTCGAGCGCGGGGTGCCGGGCCTCTGCGTCGATCACGCGGACTGCACTCCGCGACCTCAACCGACGCTCGGTCGCTGAGAATTGCCGGTCACTTCCCCGCGAGATCGAGCAGCTTGACGTTCTTGAACCACACTTTGTGGCCGTGGTCCTGAAAGCCGAGGTAGCCCTTCCGCGGAAAGTCTTTGATCGCCATCGCAAACTTGTTGCGGCGCCCGTCCGGGCTGTAATGCGGCCTGGTCCATTCGTCGCAATTGAGTTCGGCGACGTGCTGCCCGTTGACCTCGACGTCGATCCGCGGCCCTTTGCACCTGACCGTGATTGAATTCCACTCGGGCGAAAGGGGCTTGTCGAACTTCTTCGGCGGCACCAGGTCGTAGATTGCAGCGAAGTCGTGATAGCCGGTGCCGACCTCGTTGGCGACTTGCACTTCGAAGCCCGTTTGCACGGGGTCGTGCAGGTTGCCGACTCGGAAGAAGATTCCCGAATTGCAAACCGGCTCCATTTTGACGTCGCACTTGAGCACGAAATCGTCGAATTCTTTCTCGTAGACGATCAGGTATCCGCCGGTGTGTTGCGTCGTCAGCGCGCCGTCTTCGATCGGCGAGGCGACCGGGCTGCCGTTGTTGCAGCGCCAACCTGTGTGATCGTGGCCGTTGAAGAGCAGCTGCCATCCAGCCGCTTTTTCGGCGGGCGTCAGCTCGTTGTCGGCGGCATAAAGGCTGCCGGTGTGGGCGAGGGCCAGGGCGGTCGCTATCCATAACACGATCTTTGACATCTGCACCTCCAGGCCGCGCAATCGATTCGGCGGCGGCGCACCTCTGAATTGAAACCCATTGCGCCCATTATCTAACTCGTCGATGGCGCTTTTCAAATATGGACGTGGGGATGAGCAATGACGCGCGGACCACGAGCGAATTGTGAAAACGTCTTGCAAAAACCCCCGCGCGACGCCACAGTTGAGGTATCGCAAATGGAGCCGATAGGCACGCGACGGGCAGGACCTTGTTTTGCAAGGTTTTCGCGTCTCGGCAAGCCGCGAGATTCCCGGGCCAGGTGGATCACCGCGCGGGCCATCCGTTCTATTGAGTAGAGGCAGCTTGCGGGCCCGCGAGTCGTTTTCACTCGATCGGTGTTATCCGCCCGCGGTACGCTCTCGCTTGGCGGCTCCGCGGCGGCAGGCCGGCAACCATGTCCCACGAATCCCTCGAGCCCGAGGTCACGCCTGAACTGGCTAATCGCGTCATTTACGGCGATAAAGCGGCGCTGGCCCAGATCTTCGACCTCTACCGCGTGCGCTTGCGGCGCATCGTGAACTTTCGCCTCGACCGACGGATTTATGGGCGCGTCGATCCGGACGACGTACTGCAGGAGGCCTATCTCAACGCCCAATTGCGGATGAAGTCGATCCTCGCCGACCGGGCTGGGACGCTCTTCATCTGGCTGAGGAAAATCCTCAATCAGACGCTCGCCGACGTCCATCGTCGGCATCTGGGAACAAAAAAGCGATCGGCCAAGCGGGACATATCGATTCATGGCGGCTGGTCGACGGAATCGACGTCGGCTGCATTGGCGATTCACCTGGCCGGCACGCTGACTTCGCCGAGCCAGGCGGCGCTGCGGGCTGAAAGGGCCGCCCAGATCGATGCCGCGCTCTCGACGCTCAGTCCGGTCGATCGCGAGATCCTGGCTCTGCGGCATTTCGAGGAGCTAAGTAACAGCGAGGCCGCGCAGGTCCTCGGCATGACCACGCAGGCGGCCAGCATGCGGTATGTGCGCGCCCTGACCCGGCTCCGCCAGGTTCTGCCTGCGCCGCAACTCTCCGCGATGCCGGACTCCCAATAACGGACGGAGTTACTCGTCACGATGACGGAAGACTCGCGATTTGCCACTGGCATTTTCGGTCTGCCCACCGGTCGGCCCACGAATGATTCGCAGGCGCGCGACCCGCTCGAAGTGCTCGCGAGTGAATTCGTCGCCGCGCTGCGAAAGGGAGCCGAACCGCAGATCGAGGCCGTCGCAGCCGCCCATCCGGAGCTTGCCGCCGAGATCCAGGAACTGTTCCCGCTGCTGACTGCCATGGAAGGGTGGAAAGCTTACCGCGAAACAACTTCTTACGAGCACCGATCGCTCGAGACGTTGCCCGGCGGGCAATTCGGCGACTTTCGCATCGTCCGCGAGATCGGCCGCGGCGGCATGGGCGTCGTCTTCGAGGCCGAAGAGCTGAACACAGCCCGCCGCGTGGCGATCAAGGTGCTTCCCTACCTCAAGTCCGACGCCCGTCGCGCGTTATTTCAGCGCGAGGCCAGCACGGCGGCACGACTGTGGCATCCACACATCGTCCCGGTCTACAACTTCGGCGAGCACAACGGGCTGTGCTATTACTCGATGCGGCTGGTGCGTGGCGTGTCGCTGAATTGGGTCATCGACCGTCTGGGCGGCCATAGCGGCGTCGTGGCGGCCGGCGATGTATCTCACGGGTTCGATGCAGACACGGAAGACAGGCACGGCGAGTCGGGGGACGAGACGTCGACGCCGTCGCCACCCGGTGGATTGCCGATCGTGGCATGGCGGATCGCGCGCAATTCGTGGTTCGAGATTGCCCGAGTCGGAGCCCAAGTCGCCGACGCGCTGGCGTTCGCCCACGCCAACGGCATCGTTCATGGCGACATCAAGCCGGGCAACTTGCTGCTCGACCCGGCGGCCAATGTTTGGGTCACGGACTTTGGCCTGTCTCGCAACCAAGGCGAGCCGCTCGAACAGGCGTCGTCCGGGATGGCCGGCACGCTGCGTTACCTTGCGCCGGAGCAATTATCCGGTCGTGCTGACGTGCGCGCGGACGTTTACGCGCTGGGTGTGACGCTGTTTGAACTCTCAACGCGGACACCCGCATTTGGCACTGCTGAACTGGCCGTACTGACGGATCCGCTGCGGCGTCCCGAACTCCCCCCAGCCCGAGGGGTGAATCCGAAAATCCCGCGAGACTTGGAAGCGATTATCTTGAAGGCAGCGGCGAAGGATCCCGCGGCCCGTTACGATTCGGCCGCCAGCCTCCGCGACGATCTGTTGCGTTTTCTCGCGGCCAGGCCCGTTCGCGCCCGCGGAGCCGCAGGCTGGTTGCGGTTGCTGTTCCGATCCGGGAAAGCGACGCTCCCGCCCACCCATCTCTGAGCACCGCAACAAGCGGCTCGACAGGAAGCGCCGGCTCTGGCGAGATTCAGATCTCGATTTTCGTGAGCGAGCAGCTCTTGGCGTAGCCGATCGTGCGCTTGACGAGTGGGAAAGTGCGGGCCACGGCCATGCCGAGCCCCATTTCAATGAGGGCCTCGTCTCCATAGTGGTCGCGGATGCGCTGACGCAGCGTCTCGTCCTCGCCGCCTGACACGACCGATTCGGCGAAGTGGTAAACGTCGGCCAGGTTAGGCGGAAGGCGGTCGGGCTGGCGATCGTAGACCGCTCGGAGAATATCCTTCGAGACTCCGTCGCGCAGCGCCAAGTTAATCCCGATCTGCACGCACGGTCCGCAATCCTCCGAGCGGGCCGCCACGAGATGCGCCACGGCGGAGGCGTCCGCCGGCAAAGCACGTCGGTATTGGGCGAGTTTGCCAAGTTTGCCGAACTTCAGAAACACGCGCGGAGAAGCGTTGGCCATCCATCGGCAGTACTCAGCCGACACGCCGGATTGTTTCTCGAACGAGTCGACCCACCAAAAGATCAATCGCTGTATCAGCCCGCGGGGCCGGATCTTTGCTTCGGCCGTCTCTGTGGACGCCGAGGCAGGGGAAACAGTGGCGGTCATGGGAAGCTCCTTCGCAAATTCGTCCCATTTGCGGCAAGTTCAAGGCAGGGTCATGTTCAAGGCAGGGTCACGCGGCCTCCCGAGGAGACCAGTGTCTGACCGGTCATAAAACTCGAGCGTTCGCTCAAGAGGAAGCAGGCCAGCTCGGCAATTTCCTCCGGGCGGCCCAATCGCCCCAAGGGCGTTTCCTTCTTGATCCGCTCGATTTGATCGTCGTCGAGCACGTGGGCCATTTCGGTTTCGATCAAGCCGGGTGCAATACAGTTGACCCGCACTCCATGCGGCGCAAAGGCGTCCGAGCAACACCGCGCGAGGGCAATCACGCCCGCTTTGGACGACGCGTAGTGAATCTGCATGGCTCGCGGTCGCAGCGCGGCGACCGAGGAAATCAGCACCATTCGGCCGAATCGGCGGCGAATCATTTCGTCCTTGACGGCAAACACGACTCGAAACGTGCCGTTGAGGTTCGCATCGATCGTCTCGAACCAACGCTCGTACGAGAGGTCGGTGTGGGAAGCGATGTTGCTGACCGCCCCGCAATGGGCCAACAGGTCGATCGGACCCAGGTCGCGGCGAGCGTCGGCCACGAGCGCGTCGATCTGCGACTGTTGACTGACGTCGCACGGCCCGCACAGTGATTTTCGCCCCAGCCCGCGGATTTCCGCGCTGACTTTTTCAGCCGTCTCTTGGCGCGTCGCGTATCCGATCGCCACGTTGGCCCCGCCGCGCGCCAGCTGCAAAGCAATCGCACGGCCGATCCCCCTCGATCCGCCGGTCACCAGGGCCACGCGGTTCTCGAATTCTCCGGGCATCACGGCGTCCCATTTGCGCGATCTTAATCGAGCGGATTGCTGAACCTTCGCTCGCTGCTTGCATTATAGTAGTCGCAAGGGACGTGGAATTCGCCGCGGGGCGACTCTTGCAAAGGCACCGGCGAAAATTCCTGCGCCCGAGAAGAGTCGAAAGCACTCCGCATGTCGCACGCGTTTTTCTCGCTCGATGAGCTCGCCGAGCGGCTGGGCCGCGATCGACGCGAAGTCGAAAAGCTCGTCAACCGCGGGCGAATCCCCGGACGAAAGGTGGGGGGCGTCTGGCAATTTCATCCCACGGAAATCCGCCACTGGGTCGAGCAGGAGATGCGCGAATACTCGGAACCCGAGCTCGCCGCGCTCGAAGAAGCACAACGACCCGGCGGAGACGCCGAAGAGGCTCCCGTCATCAAGCGGATGTCGCCTGAGACCGTCCAGGTCCCGTTGCAGGGGCGGACCAAGCGATCGGTGCTGGAAAGCCTGGTTGAAGTGGCCGGACGGACCTGGCAGATCTGGGAGCCCGCGACGGTCCTCAACGCCGTGCTCCAGCGCGAGGAGATCCTGTCCACCGGTTTTGAGAATGGGGTCGCCATTCCCCATCCGCGCAACCCCGTGCCCGACGTGCTGGGGCAATCGGTCATCGCGTTCGGCCGAACGCTTTCGGGAATTCCATTCGGCGCGCCCCAACGGCGGCTGAGCGACTTGTTCTTTCTGGTGCTGTGCCGCGACTCACAAACGCATCTCAGCGTATTGGCGCGGCTCGGCCGGATGATGCAATCACCTGGGTTCCTCGACGCACTGCGCGCCGCGGACACGAGCGAGGAGGCCTACCGCGTGATCGAGCAGGCGGACCAGGCAGTTGGGAGCGAGTGACCCGACGCGCGGACTGAGGGTTAGAAGCGCGGCGGACGGTCCGGTCGGAAGTTCATGAAACCGCCGGCGTCTCCGACCGCTTCGGGATGACCCATATTGAGCGCGGCCAGCGTTTCGTTGATGTCGCGCAGCTCGCGCAGCAGATCGTTGAGGTCGTGGTCCCCCTGGGCAACAACTCGCGCATCGGCGACTGGCGAGGTCGATGAAAATTCGGCCGGCACCGCTGCGACTTGCGCGCCCGCTCTTTCGTTCACCACGACCGCGGCCCGGGACGAAAGATACGCGTTGAGCGCCCGCTCGAGGCTGGTGAGCCAGTCCCCTTTTCGGAACTTGATTTCCGAAAAGGTCTCGCCCTTGGCCATCCGCAAGAGCATGTTCTCGAGACGCAAAAGCGGGCCGGCGACGCGATGCGTGCAGCGGACCACGTCCCACAAGAAGATCGGCCCAGCGGCGCACGCGCCGAAGATCAGCAGCCGGTTCTGCCAGGCAAACGATTCGTACTTCTCGATCAGACTTGTTTCGACCTCGGCATCAGCCGCCGGTCGTGCTCCTTCCAGGCACCACACGGCGAACATGGCGTGGAACAGCAAGAGATGGTAGGCCACCCAGGCGATTGCCAGCCGTTTGACGAGAGTCCCCTGAAACATTCCGCCCAGGTAGATTCTGCTCCGGCGCGATTTCAAAACGCTCATGGATTGCCACGCTGCCTACGAGAAACCTGTTGTGGACAACGGTTTATCATTTAACGCTCCGGACCATTTACGCCGTCCGGTCGACCTGCAACCCGGCCGTCCTGAAACATAGGTCGCGGCCTGGGGGCTTAGCGGCCCCGCGACGAGGGACGGCTCACTGGCAATAAAAAAAAGGACGCGACTTTTGACGAATCTACAGGCGCTGTCGTTATCTTCCGGCGGTTTGTGACGACTTTACGGGGAGTGGACATCGGTAGATCCCCGGAGCCGAACGGCTGTGCGGGTCGCTCTCCGAAGGACGAACACACGTGCTTTTCGGCCACGTTGAATTCAATTACGATCAATTCCGTGTCGCTCCAACTCTCCGCTTCGTCGAATGAACCACAGCCTTCCCTGTCCGTGGAGATTGATTCTGTGGGCGACCCTCCCATGGACGCGGACCGGCATGTCTTAGATCTTCCAGCCGAGTCCCCGCCTTCGGCACAATCTTCGGAAGGTTGTCCCAGTCCGCTTGGCTGGGCCGAAGTACTTGAGTCGTTTCGCGGCGAGAGCACGTGCTGGTCCGTTGCGGTTGACGGGGCTTCACTACACGGGCGGACGCTTGGCTCGGGTCGGCCGCTCTATTTCCTGAACGGAATCTCTGGCACCTGCGAGCTGTTCTGCCTGCTAGCCTGGTTGCTGCGCGAGGAGTTTCGCTGCGTGCTGTTTGACTACCGCGAGCCAAATGACCAATCCCGTTTAGGAAGTCGAGCAGGGCGGCCAACTCTTGACCTTTTCGTCAGTGACTTGCTGACAGTGGCGGAGGGCCAGGGAGATCGAGCCTTCTGCGTCTTCGCGGCTCCGTTCGGAAGCCTGGTGGCGTTGGGCACGCTCGCGAGGTATCCCGAACGTATCCAGCGGGCAATTCTGCTGGGTGGTTTTGCCCATCGCCGTCTGAGCGGTTTCGAGCGACTCTTATGCAGCGCGGGGCGCTTGATTCCGGGAAATCTTTCGCGCCTGCCGATGCGAAGCGCGCTGCAGCGCGCCAGCCATCAGCGTGCCTTCCCGCCGTTCGACGCGAGCCGCTGGAGCTTCTTCGCGCGAAACACGGATCAGACGACGATTCGCGATCTGGCCGATCGAGCGTCCTTAATGGCCAGCGTCGACCTGCGCGAACGATTGTCTCGAATCGAGCGACCCGTTCTCTTACTGCGCACGGAGCACGAGGGGGCGATCTCTTCAGCCGGTGAGGACGAACTCGAGCGGCAACTGCCCCAGGCAACCAGCGAATCCATACCCCTGGCGGGGCAATTGGCTTATCTCACGCATCCTCACCGCGTGGCGAAAGCCGTGCGATCGTTTCTCGGCGGGGATTCTTCGCAGCAACAGGGCTCGCCGGAAGGAATCGGGCTCGACAATTCGTGCTGCGCGGACCATAAAGATGAGTCCCCATGACCGAAAATGCGCCCGAGAAACTCGATTTGATTGCCGTCGGTGCCCATCCCGACGACGTCGAAATTGCCGTGGGCGGAACGCTCGCCAGGCTGGTGCAGCAGGGTTACAAGGTGGGCATTGTCGACCTGACGGACGGGGAACCGACGCCGCTGAGCCCGGGGCCCGACGCGCGCCTGGCCGAATCGCGGGAAGCGGCCCGGATTCTGGGAGTCCAAGTCCGGGTCACTCTGGATCTGCCCAATCGCAAGCTCTTCGACAGCTACGAGGCGCGGGTCGCGCTGGCTAAAGTCTTTCGTAAATACCGCCCCACGATCGTCGCGGGAATTCACGACAAGACGCCGATGGCTTCCCCAGACCACTGGCAGGCGACGCAGATCACTGACGCAGGGATCTTCTACTCGCGTCTGACCAAGTGGGATGACCAATTCGACAATCTGCCGCCGCACACTGTTCGGCACCAACTCTGGTTTCCGCTCGGGTTTCCGCTCGCGCGGACGCAGCAGCCGTCACAATTTGTCGTGGATATTTCGGATACGCTGTCGCTAAAATTGCAGGCAATCCGGGCTTACAAGACCCAGTTTCCGCCGACCAAAGAACGGGTTTATCCCTTGATTGAGGGATACAATCGGCTCTTGGGGCAAAATGCCGGATTCCACGCCGGAGAAATCTTTTACGCGACGTCCCTTTTGGGAGTGAAGGATCTGGTCGATTTTATTTCCGTTCGCGCACCGATTCGCACTCCGCTGGAGAAGGCCGAAGGATGAGTGACACGGGAATTTCACGGATGGCAACAATCCAAGCAAACGAGGCAAGGCCTCAAAATGAAACAGCGTGAGGATCGGCACTCCAGTTGCCTGATCGATTCACGCTGAAATTCGACTTCGCATGGTAGCCGCAATTCAACTTCGCTGGGGTCTGCGAACCATCACCGGCGATTACCGCGACAATAACGAAGATCGGGGGCTGGCCGACGATCGAGGACGGTTCTTTATCATTTGCGACGGCATGGGGGGGCAAGCAGCCGGCGAAAAAGCCAGCGAAATGACCGTCAAACTCGTCTCCGACTACCTAATCAAACATCTCGATTTCGACAAAGCCAATCCGGAGAAAGTGCGTCAAATCGTCGACGAGGCGGTCCGCGACGCCAACGGGGAGATCATGGCCCTGGGAGAAGTCGACCCCCAGATGTGCAAGATGGGGACGACGATCGTTTACCTCCTCTGCGTCGCCGGAAAAATCTATGTCGGAGGCGTCGGAGACAGCCCAGCCTTCCGTTTGTCCGGCGGAAAGATCGAGAAGCTCACCAAAGACCACTCACTGACGCAGGCACTGGTCGACGCGGGTACGATTACCCCCGACGAAGCCCGCACGCATCGGTTTAAGAACGTGCTCTGGCGGTACATCGGCACGAAGGAGGGGGGCACCGGGACGGATCCCAAAGAGTTCCCAGTCGTCCCCGGCGATCGGTTCCTGCTCTGCTCCGACGGAGCCGTTGATGGCGTCTCGCTCGACCAGCTGAAAACCTTGCTGGAAAAGACCAGCGACCCGCAAACCGCAGCGGACGCGGTGGTCGAAGCCGCCCGAACGGCCGGTTCGCAGGATAATATCACCTCGCTGGCCGTCTTTGTCGGCTGATGCTTTTTGGCAACATGCCGGCACTTTTGCTTCGCCGCTCATCCCCGGATTTGCGTGCGCCGTCGGGTTCAGGAGGCAACTTCGGTCGATGGGCCGTCTTTCCGCTTCGCTACGCACTAACGCGGATGCGGCGGGCCTACGGACGCGGTAAGATTGCGAACGCTGGTAGAGTCGGTCAAAATTGCTGAATTAGTGGCTTTGAACGACCTTGCCCGCCTCCTCACCTCTAAGTCGGCGACCCTGCCGAAATGCCGCGACAGGTGCGAGCGGTCAACACAAGTGATTCCAGATTGCGAAGATAAGCTGGGTCAGCGAAGATCGCAAAACCAGGCTTAACGAGTTGATTCTACCGGTTGAGTGAAATCCCCGCAGAATACACCCAGGTTAGTTCGGAGAGTTGGCTTATGAAATCGGGACTCCGGTTTCTTGTTGCGTCGCTGATTTTGACCGTCGGTTTCGGGACGCATGAGCGGGCCGCCGCCCAAGGTCGGCCCTCTTTGGCAGCCATTGCGGCGGCGAAGTCCCCGGCCAGTGCCGAGCATCCCAAGTCGAAACTCGAACTGGCCACCGAAGGAATGAAGGTGACCGGAGAAGATGGTCTCTTCAAGATGTGGTACAACGACCAGCGGTTGTTGATCCTCATCAAATCGAGCGACCTCGACAAAGAATTTATCGTCCTGACCTCGATCGCCAAGGGAATCAGCCGCAACGACATCATTGGCGGCATGTACTTGGGCTTCGACGACGACGTCATCTGGGTGTTCAAGAAGGTCGGCGACAACCTCCACGTGGTGCGGCGCAACGTCCGCTTTCTGGCGAATCCCGGGACCCCGGAGGCCGAAGCGGTCTCGATGGCCTATAGCGACAGCGTGCTCTATTCGCTTCCCATCGTGACCGACGCCGAAGGCGGCCACCTCGTCGACTTCACCCGCGCCTTCATGAACGACGATCAATTGATCGGCCGTTCGATCGGCTTCCCTGGTCCGCCGTTCATGTTCATGCCGGACCGCTCGACGTGGGCCAAGATTAAAGTCTTCAAGGACAACGCCGAGCTGCGCGTCGCGGCTGTCTATAGCGGAATGCAAAACCTCCAGACGGTGATCGATCCGCGCGGCGTGCAAATTCAAGTGCACTATGGGATCAGCCGGCTTCCCTCGACGGACTATCGGCCGCGGATCGCCGATGACCGCGTCGGTTACTTCCTCACGGTGCGGAAGAATTTCTCCGACAAGGAAGACGACCAGCACTTCGTGCGGTACATCAACCGCTGGAACCTCAAGAAGGAATCACCCGAAAGCACGGTCTCGGCGCCGGTCAAGCCCATCGTGTTTTATATCGAGAAGACCGTGCCCAAGAACCTTCGGCCCTGGGTGGCGGAGGGAATTCTTGAATGGAACAAGGCGTTCGAGAAGCTGGGTTACTACAACGCGATCCACGTCTACCAGCCCGGCGACTACGAAAAGCGCGAAGACGAGATCGACCCCGAAGACATCAACTACAACTTCTTCCGCTGGATTACGGCGGAGGCCGGTTTCGCCATCGGGCCTTCCCGGGTTAATCCCAAGACCGGCGAAATCCTCGACGCGGACATCCTCTTCGACGACAGCTTCCTGCGCTATTGGAAGCAAGAGTACGAAGTGATGACGCCGCAGACGTTGGCTGAGTTGTTCGGACATCCCACCGCCAAGCTCGGCGACGTCAAACGGCTGGTCGAAGAGGCCCATCACGCGATGGAGCAGGGTTCGCATTGCCGATGCACGTACTGCCGGGGGATGCAGCATCAGATGGGCTTTGCGGCCTCGGTCCTGATGGCCAAGGGCGCGACCGACGAAAAAGGCAAGCTGCCCGAAGAATTCGTCCACCAGGCCCTGAAAGAGGTCGTGATGCACGAGGTCGGCCACACGCTCGGACTGCGGCACAATTTCAAAGCGAGCGCGTGGAAAGATCTCAAGGATGTTGCCGAGAAAAAGCCGGGCGAAGCCATCGTGGCCAGCGTGATGGACTACAGCCCGGCGAATATTTCGCCGAAAGGCAGTGCTCAGGGTTACTACTACACTCCGACGATCGGCCCGTACGACTACTGGGCAATTGAGTATGGCTACAAGGAGATCTCGGGCAGCGAGTCGGCCGAGCTGGCGAAAATTGCCGCGCGCTGCACCGAGCCGGCCCTGCAATACGCGACCGACGAGGACGTGTTCTTCGGCAGCGACCCACTGGTCAACCTGTTCGACCTGGGCCACAACCCGATGGACTTTGCCAACCGCCAGATGAAACTCAGCACCGAGCTGATGCCCAAGCTGCTCGAGCGAGCGGTGAAAAAGGGAGAGGGCTACCAGAAAGCGCGGCAGGCGTTCAATAAGCTCTTCCAGGAATACTGGCGGACGGCCCAATATGCGGCCAAGTTTCCTGGTGGCTTGCTGGTCAACCGCGACCACGAGGGGGATCCGAATGCGCGGGCGCCTTTCATCATGATTGACGTCAAACAGCAGCGGGATGGAATGAAACTCCTGGCCGAGCACGTCTTCAGCGCGCCCAAGTACGATCCCAAACTGCTCAACTATCTCCCGGCCAGCCACTGGCTGCACTGGGGCATGTCGTTTCCATTTCGTCTCGACTATCCAATTTACGAGACGGTGGGCATCATGCAGGAGTTCATGCTGTTTGAGCTGCTCAATTCGCGCACGCTCGACCGCCTGCACGACAACGAGTTAAAGGTCGTGGGCGATGCGGATCGCTATACGGTAGCCGAGCATCTGCGGACGCTGGTCGAAGCGGTCTTTTCCGAGTGGAAAGAGGCCAAGGCGGGTAAATATACAGAATCGGCGCCGTACATCGCCGGCTTTCGCCGAAATTTGCAGCGGATGACGCTCAGCGACCTGGCGTTTCTGGTCACGGAGTCGTTCAGCGGTCCGGAAGATATCCGCACGCTGGCTCGCATGCACTTGACCACGCTCGAGTCGCAGATCAAGGCTCTGCTGGACCAGAAGGATCTCAAGCTCGACGATTACTCGCGGGCACACTTGCTCGATTCGCAAAAGCGGATCCATCAGCTTCTCAACGCGCAGCTGAT
>DASPSM010000529.1:0-7369 GCA_035623955.1 Planctomycetaceae bacterium | reverse complement strand
CCCGGGACCGACCCCGTCTTCCGTGAACCTAAAGGTTCCGTCTGCTCGCGCCACGACGTGGAGGTGCTTTTTATCGGGTTTTTGCGGATCGTAAAGCGTGATGATCAGATGCTTCTTCGGGCTGTCGAACGTGGGCGGCTGCCCGTCGATGCTCACGGTACCGGCTATCGGATAGAGGGGGGTCGCCGTCATCCCGGCCTGCTCGAGCGCGATTTTGATCCGTTGCTCGGGTGACTGGCGGCTGGAACAACCCGATGCGGCCGCGAGCACCAAAAGCAGCGACCATCGCCAGCCCCTCAATTCCCAACTCTTGCGAGAAGTCATCGTGGCAATCCCTGTTTGAGTCCCCAAAGGGCACTCGACATCACCGCTCGGATACAAAGAGTCCAAGCACTACTGGCGAGCGAAATCACCCGCCAGTAGTGCTCGCAGAGGACGACACGACTTTCAGAACTGGTCGGTCACCGGCTGACCTCCGTGGTAGCTGAGCAGCCTGGAGAACACGATGGCACTCATGTTCTCGCTGATCATCTTGGCCGAGCCGTCGCACATCGCGACTCCGGCCGTGCCTGGATGAAAGCTGTAAAGCGCATTCACTCCGTTCTCGTTGGTGCAGTTGAAGTAGCAGGTGGGCGCGGTGCCACCCGTGGTCCCGGTCCCGGTGTAGTTGCTGCCGGTGATCGTGTGCAGCGCGTTGTTCCAGCACCCCCAGCATCCACCAGGGTTGACGTCCCAGTAGCCAATCCCGCAAGAGCACAACCACCAGGGGCTTTCTTGGCTCTTCGACATCGGGGTCTTGACGCCGCGGATCCAGAGATCGGGCTTCCCGGCGTTTTCCGTGCAGAGGATGGTGGTCGAGGTCCCATCGGTGACCTGGTCGATACTCACGCCGGGGTTATCGAAATGTCCCTCGCCTCGAAAGCAGAACAAAACCGAGCAATGCTGGACGTGACAAGGCTTGCCATGTTTAAAGCAATGGCAGCGCATGTTTGGCGTCTCGAGCACGCAGCAAATGTACGTCATGATGCAGTGTTTCAGTGCGCCCACCGCCATGTAATCTGTGGCGCCCGACAGCCGATAAATGTCTGTATAACAAGGGCCCGGATGGCAGCAGGCGAGGGCGCCGCAGCAATTCCCGAACATGTAGTCGTGTTCGCGGAACGGGTTTTGAGTCCGCGGGCACGATGGGCAAACGTAGGTCGGGACGACTTGGGCCACCGGCCGTTTCGCGGCGCACGGGTCATACGCGCACTGTTTCGGGTTAATCGTGTTCACCTGGCAATCGCCGGAGTTGGGATAAGTCCATGCCGACACGTAGCCAGCGTCCTTACAGCCGCAAACCTTCCAGGGAGAGTAAAGGGGGGCGTTCTCACAGATTTGCCGGTAGACGTTGTTGCCTTCTGCAAAGGGTAACAGGAATTCGAGCCACGTATGCCAGTTGAAGTCCATGTGGCAGCCGTGGTATCCGCAGCACCAACAGCAAACGCAACCGCCATAGGGATTGCCGGGGCACCTTTTGTAGTCCGGCTGGCCCTTGAGAACGATCATGTACGGGGGCGTGAAGAGGCTGTGGACGTCGTGGTAGTTGTGCTCCGCCAGCGCGATCTGCTTCAAGTTGTTGCGGCATTGCAGCCGCCGCGCCGCTTCTCGCGCCGCTTGGACGGCCGGCAACAAGAGTGCGATCAAGACGGCGATGATCGCGATCACCACCAACAGCTCGATGAGCGTGAAACCTTTTCGCCTCGTCATCATGGGCTCGTCCTTACAAGAGTGGGACCTGGCAAAGAACCGAGTTTGCCCGTGCGATTGCGGTGGTGCACCGCCTCCGCGATGGAGATTTCTTCCGCAACTTGACAACAGAACGATGGAGACGATGTGATTAAAAAGTGAAGTTCGCGCTAATAAGGAACATCTTATCTGGCGCTTGAGCTGCCATTAATTTTTCGGACAATTCTTTCCGTGACGACGTGTCTTTGGAACGCGTTGTTCTGATTCGCGTTAGAGCAAAGAGGGTACGGCGGTCCGAGAGGACGCAGCTGAGGTTGCGTTTTCCAGTCGCTGAGCGAGCAGATTCTGCCCAATGCAGCGCGCGACCCTGCGTCACGACGATCGTTCCGCGCCGACGGTGCGAGTTGGTAGCTAGGGCAAAGCTGCGGCTCAATCAGGCCTGCGCGAACGCCATGCCCGCGGGGCGAGACTCGGACGTTTGGACTTCAGGCAGCCGTAGTGTGAAACAACTCCCCACGCCAACGCTGCTTTCAACGGTCAACTCGCCGCCAAAGAGCCGCGCGAGGCGCCAGGCAATCGAAAGCCCCAATCCTGTCCCCTCGATTCCCTGGCGGCGGGCCTCGTCGCCACGGAAAAACTGCGTAAATAAATGGGGCAGATCGTCCGCCGCAACTCCGCACCCGCGATCTCTGACCTGGATGCGAACAGCGCCGTCGTCGCGGTCAAGCGCGATTTCGATCGGCGTTCCCGGCACACTGTACTTGCAGGCGTTGTCCACCAGGATGTTGAGCAACTCACCGAGCAATGCCGTCTGGACACGAACCATGCAAGGCTCCGCCTCGTTCAATTGCAGGACAATGTCCGTGGCCCGCGAGTGCTCGGACCACGGTTCAAGCTGTTCTGGCAACCACGAATTGAGGCACAGAGTTTCCATCGCGGTCAGGGCGGCGTCTCCATTGGCACGCGCCAAAAAGAGCAGCGATTCGACGATCTTGCTGAGATGATTGGCCCGGTTGTATGCACCAGTTAAAACCCGCCGGTACTCTTCAGTCGACCGGTCGCGACGGAGCGCGACCTCAATCTGGCCCAGGATGCCGGCAAGAGGCGTGCGAATTTGGTGCGAGGCTTCGCCCGTGAATCGCCGCTGTCGCTCAAATGATTCCTGCAATCGATCGAGCAAACCGTTGAAGGCTCGATTGAGTTGGCCCACCTCGTCGCTTGTCGCGACCGCCGGGAGTCGTCGCGACAGGTCGTCGGCGCCGATGGTCGAAGCGGCAACAGCCATTCGGCTGACCGGCGCCAGCACGCGGCGACAGACGATTCGAACCGCGATCAAGGCGACCAGCAGAATTCCCGCAGAGAGGCCGGCCAGCGTAATTGCCAACTGAGTCAATGCCGCATGAACCGGATTTAACGACGTGGCGACAGTGATCCGCAATTCCCGATGGTTTTTGACCTTTTTCCCCGGTTTGACGGGCCTGGCGTCGCGCTCGGCGCGAATCCAGCGTTGCCGAAGCCGCCAGGGACCCGATCTCCATTCGAGCGTGTCCGCCGACTGGCGCGCGGTGCCCGAATCGATTGGCCGCGACTTGATGAGCTCGTCCGTCTCGGGCTGCGTTGAACGGTCGAGGATTTGACCTTGCCGATCTTCTACGAACCAGAGGACCGGCAAACCGAAAGGCGACTCGCCGACACCGGCCTGCCGTTTCGTGGGTTCCCATTCGAGCCCGTAGCGAGTTTGTTCGACCGCGCCACACAGCGCGCTCAGGGTGCCGTCGAGTCGCTCGTCGACCTGTCCGTGGAGATATCGGCCGCTAAGGAGATACAGCGTCAGCGAAAAGCCGATCAGCACCAGGCTGAGGAGCGCCAGCACAAAGGACGAAACCCGTGTTGTCAGCGTCAAGCGGTCACCTGCTTTCTTCGCCGAAGCAATAGCCGCGATTTCGAAGGGTGTGGATCAGCCGCGGGCCAAAAACCTCGAGTTTCTTCCGCAACTCCATGACGTGCACCTCCAACGTGTTCGAAAAGTCGTCGTAGCGATCGTCCCAGACTTCTTCGTAGAGACGTCGGCGCGTCAAAACCTCTCCCGGGTGTCGCATCATGAAGACCAAGAGCAACTCTTCCCGGGCAGTCAGGTGGAGCCGATGGCCGGCTCGCTCGGTGCGACGACTGTTCAGATCCACCCTGACATCGCCCCACGACAGACAGGTCGGCGAGCGTTCCTGGCGACGAGTCATCGCGCGCACGCGCGCGAGAAGCTCCTCAAAAGCGAAGGGCTTGCAGAGGTAATCGTCGGCGCCGTTATTGAGTCCCGTGACCCGCTCCGAGACGGCGTCGCGCGCCGTGAGGAACAGCACCGGAGTCGTTCGGTTCGCACTGCGGAAGCGTCGCAGCAAGCTCAGGCCGTCGGCCCGCGGCAACCACCAATCCAAGAGGACCGCGTCCCATTCACGATTGCTCAGCAGGTGCCAGCCTTCGTCTCCGTCGGCGGCGCGCTCCAGGTCAAAGCCTTCCTCGCGCAGGCCGCGCACGACAAAGTCGGCGATCTCCGCGTCGTCCTCGACGAGCAGAATTTTCCCGGACATGGATTTTGGCACCCGTCGCAGAGCCGGCAACGGCCGGATGTTCCGCGTCTCTAACGAGACCGCGTCGATTGTACCGTGTCCGAAGAAGGGCGTCCCCTCGGAACAGGGGCGTGTCGGAACCGTCTCGGGCGAAAATAAGATCCGCCTTATTTTCAGAGCGCTTTGCCGCGTCGAAAAGAGCCGCTCGGCACGGGCGCGGTTCTTTGCGACTAAACCAAATCGGCGGGCCTACTTCGATTTGGGAGTTTTGGTGTCGGCCGACTTGACGTCGACTTGTTTCGAAAACTCGCGGGCCTTTTGGGCCGCTTCTTCGGCCTTCTTGGCGGCTTCGTCGGCTGTGCGTTTGGCTTCCTTCGCCCTTTCCGCTTGAGCCTCGGCCTGCTTCTTCGCTTCTTCGGCCGCCTGGCGAGCGCTCTCGGCCGCCTTGGCCGCTTTGGCGGCCTGCTTCTTCATATCGAACTCGTCGAGTTGCGCGACTGCCTCGGCGACTGCTTTCTCGGCTTCCTCGACTTTCTTTTTGGCCGCCGCCACGGCCTTTTTGGCGTCGGCCTCTTTCTTCGCAGCCAGGTCGTGGGCAGACTTTTTCGCGTCGACAATCTTCTGGACGGCTTCCAGGATCTTCGTCACGTCGCCAAGCTCGGTATTCGCGGCCGCAGCAGCAGCTGACGCCGCCTCGGCCGCCTTCTCGAGCTCCGGCAATTTGGCCGCCGCGCTTTGAGCTGACTTCTTGGTCTCGGCGACGAGGAGCTGCGCGTCTTCGAGGGCTCGCCGCCGCTCCAGCGCGGCTCGGCGCAAGTCGAGCTCCGGATCGGGTACGATCTCAATTCCCGCGATCGCTCCCTTGAGCTTGTTGATCTCATCCTGCGACGCCTTGGTTTCCCAAACGAACAGCTTCTTGAGTTTCTTCAGCCCCGTGAGTTGATCGAGCCCCGCGTCGGTGACGCTCGTCCCGTAGAGGTTGAGGTACTCGAGGTTCGCGAGCCCCTTTAGATGCGCCAGACCGGCGTCTGTGATCTTTGTGCGCTCCAGGTGCAGGCGAATGAGCGACGTCAGCTTGCCGACGATTTCCAGCCCGGCGTCGGTGACGTCGGTGCCTCGCAGGTTCAAGTGCACGACGTCCTTGATGTCGGCCAGTGGCTTGAGCTGGTCGTCGGTCACCTTGCCTCCGCTGAGGTGATACGAGATCTCGAGCCGCGGGTCGTTCTGCGCTAGCTCCATCACTTGGCCGCCGAGATCCTTGATTTTCGCAATGGCCTTCGCTTCGGCGGGAGAGCGTTGCGGAGTTTTATTGTCGTCGGCGCTTGCCGCAAGGCCTGCCGCCACGATGACCATCCCGATCGCCAAAACAAAAGCGCGTCGCATGACCGGATTCCCTCGACGAATTCTCTGTTAAGACAGATTTCTCTTTCAGGACAGGAGGGAAGCCATCGCAATTTGGATGCGTGGCCGAAGTTTGCGGCTTTTCCCCCGCTCCACCAGTCTAACACGCCGTTTGGGCTGCGTGCAGCGATCGCAGGTATTGCGTGTGGCGTCGGGGCTTCCCGCAGGATTTGCGTCAGGCCGAACCGTTACACGATGATCCGCGTGGCGCGGACAAAGTCCCCGGACGGGTCGAACGCACTCGAAACGGACCTTGCTGTTCCAAAGCTCCCTCGCTCCAAACCGCCAAATCCACTACCGTACCTGCCCGTTGCGGCCGCCAGCCGGGCGGTTGCACGACGTCCGGCGTTTGCCGACCGCCGTTAAACCGCGCGAGAGCCGAAGGACAGGGCAGGGGGGATTGGCATGGCGAGCGAATCGCAGGCCCAGCCGTTCGATACGCCGTTTCACATCCTGGGACGGTGGGTCCTGGCCTTCCTCTGGACGGTGGGCGATTTGTCGCTGTTCACCGCGCGGATGTTGCGGTGGATGATGCTGCGGCTCCCCAAACGAGCCGTCCTGCTCTACTCGTTTTATCAGATCGGCGTTTTGAGCGTTCCGGTCGTGGTCGTCACCGGTGCCTTCATCGGCATGGTTCTGGCCGTGCAAACATACGACCAGCTGCACGCGATGCGGCTCGACACGCAACTGGGCGCGGTCATTAATCTGTCGCTCGTTCGCGAACTCGGCCCCGTTCTGGCGGCGACGATGCTCGCCGGCCGCGTCGGTAGTGCGATGGCCGCCGAAATTGGCACGATGCGCGTGACGGAACAGATCGACGCTCTGCGAGCCCTCGGCGCCGATCCGATCCAGTTCCTCGTTTTGCCGCGGTTTCTCGGCTGCTGTTTGTTGATCCCCTTGCTGAGCGCGCTGGCCGATCTCACAGGGGTCGTGAGCGGCTGGTTCATCTCGGTGCAGATCTTCGAGATCAACGACTTTCACTATTGGCTGCATTCGCGGATGACGGTCTCGGCCTACGACGTCTATTGCGGCCTGCTCAAGAGCATGTTTTTCGGGGCCGCGATCGCCATCGTCTCGTGCCATCGCGGCTTCCATTGCAGTGCGGGGGCCCAGGGGGTGGGGCGCGCCGCGACGCAGGCGTTCGTTCTGTCCTTCGGAGTCATCCTGGTCCTCGACTTTGTGCTCGATATCTTCCTGAACGACTTCTATTACGTGCTCTGGCCGTCGGCCCTCGGAGGGTGACGATGGGAATCTTCGGATCGCGTAAACCGAACCCGCCGCCGAGGGCGCCATCCTCCTCTGCGTCTCCGATGGCCGGCCCCCATTCGCCGCGGCCCGCTCCGCGTGCCTCCGCTTCCCCGCCGGTAATCGAGCTGGCCAACATCATTCAGCGGTTCGGCAGCCAACTCGTCTTGCGCGACATTTCTCTCGCGGTGGAGGAGGGGGAGACGCTGGTGATCATCGGCGAGAGCGGCTGCGGGAAAAGCGTGACCCTTAAGCTGATGATGGCATTGCTCGACCCGACCGAAGGACGTGTCCTTTGGCGGGGACGCCCCGTGGCCGCTATGCCCGAGCGGCAGCGGGCCAAAGATCGGCTCGGTTACGGCTTCTTGTTCCAGGGAGCCGCGCTGTTCGACAGCATGAGCGTCTCGGAAAACGTGGCTTTCGGGCTGCGG
>DASPSM010000504.1:0-2584 GCA_035623955.1 Planctomycetaceae bacterium | reverse complement strand
CCATCCGTCGGAGATGGTGAGGATCGACGACGAGATCGAGGTGATGATCCTCAACGTCGATCGCGACCGTGAGAAGATCGCGCTCGGCCTCAAGCAGAAGTTCCCCAGCCCTTGGGAGATGGTCAACGACAAGTACCCCGTCGGCACCAAGGTGAAGGGGGAAGTCGTCAACGTGATGTCGTACGGAGCCTTCGTGAAGCTCGAGGACGGCATCGAGGGGCTGGTCCACATCAGCGAGATGTCGTGGACCAAGCGGATCAACCACCCGAGCGAACTGGTCAACATCGGCGACGAGGTCGAGGTGGTGGTGCTCGGCATCAACCAGGACAAGCAGGAAATCTCGCTGGGCATGAAGCAGACCCAGCCCAACCCCTGGGAGAAGGTTGCCGAAAAGTATCCGCCCGGCAGCAAGGTCAAAGGAACCGTTCGCAATCTCACGAACTACGGCGCGTTCATCGAGCTGGAAGAGGGGGTGGACGGCCTGTTGCACGTCAGCGACATGTCGTGGACGCGGAAGATTTCGCACGCCAACGAAATGCTCAAGCGCGGCGACGTGATCGAGTGCCAGGTGATTTCGGTCGACGAAGAGCGCAAGCGGATCGCGCTGGGCCTCAAGCAGCTGGCCGGCGACCCATGGGAGACGACAATCCCCGAGAAGTATCAACCTGGCACCGTGGTCAAAGGCAAGGTCACGAAGATCACGAACTTCGGCGTCTTTGTCGAGCTGGAGCCCGAGCTGGAGGGCTTGCTGCACATTTCGGAGCTGGCCGACCACAAGGTCGACAATCCCGAGGAAATCGTCAAAGTCGGACAGGAGATCGAAGTCCGCGTGTTGCGCGTCGATAGCGCGGAGCGCAAGATCGGTCTGAGCCGGCGGCTCCCCGGCAGCGAGGGGGAAGCGGCGGCCGGCGAAGAGGCTCAAGGACGCGGCACCTCGATTCCTCGGGAGGAACTCAAAGGGGGCACGGGGAGCGGCCAGGCGGGCCCGCTGTTTACGATGGGCTCGGGGAATTCCGAAGACGTGGCGGCGCCCTAGCCGCGAAATCTGCGCCCTAATCGTCAGCGCTCGAACGATCGCGCGAAGCTGGCGCGATCGGAGAACGTGCTAACGTCGCGCGAAACTTTGCGGCCCTCCGGCCTGTTCCGGAGGGCCGTTATTATTGCGCAATTTGCCCCGTCGGCGGGCGGAATCTGTAGCGCCCGATGGTCTTCTGATAGAGCTTTGCGCGCTGGGTCTCCGATAAATCACTTTGGGCAATCGGGCCTTTCTTCGACTCACCAAGTCCCCGCCGACCGGATCCCGACCGTAACCCGGGGTGCGCCCCCGGGGCGGTCGGATCCCGTCGACGCCTTTGACCCGTTTCCCGATTGGTGCCCGCCATGCGGCGAGGCAGCGCCGACCCGAGTCCGCAACCGCAACCGCAACCCAGCGACCCGCAGCCGCTCGAGAACCATCACAGGACCCCCATGCAAAAAGTCACCCGCCGCCGGACCGTGACCGCCGTCCAGTCGCCGCTGGAAACTTACCTCCGCGAGATCAACGAGACGGCCCTGCTCACAGCCAACGAAGAGAAGGAGCTTTCCTACAGCATTGAGCAGGGGAACAAGGAAGCCCGCGATCGCATGGTCCGTGCCAACTTGCGGCTGGTGGTGAACATCGCCCGCGCCTACACAGGCAAGGGGTTGCCGCTGCAGGACCTGATCGAAGAGGGCAACCTCGGATTGCTGCGGGCGGTCGAGGGTTTTGACCCGGCGATGAACACCCGCTTCAGCACGTATGCCAGCTATTGGATCAAGCAGTCGATCAAGCGGGCGCTGGTCAACTCGGCAAAGACGATTCGCATCCCGGCTTATATGGTCGAGCTTTTGTCAAAATGGCGGCGGGCGACCGCCAAGCTGCAGGACCAGTTCGGGCGGACGCCGACCATGGACGAGGTCGCGCAGGAACTGGGCCTGCCCAAGAAGAAGCTGCGGATCGTCAAAAAGGCGATCCAGCTTTACAACTCGGCCCCCCAGACCGATCAGGCGGAATCGGGCTGGTCGCTGGGCGAGATGATCGCCGACGAGCGGACCAAAGCTCCGGAAGACGAGCTGGTCGACAGCGACAACCTGGTCCACGTCTTCGGAATGCTCGAGAAGATGGAAACCCGCGAGGCGACCATCCTCCGCATGCGGTTCGGCCTGGACGATTCGGAGCCCAAGACGCTCAAAGAGATCGGCGAGACGCTGGGCCTGACGCGCGAGCGCGTCCGCCAGATCGAGAGCGACGCCCTGGACAAGCTGGCCCGCGGCCTCTTGGGCGAAACGGCCTGAGAGCAGGTCCCGCCTGCCGGGCGGGACCTACTCTTCGGAGTGCCGATCATGACAGGTCCCGCCCGGCAGGCGGGACCTACTGGCTGGCGCGCGCCACAAAAACCAGGCGGGGCGAGCGCCTAAGCGGAGACCGTGCTGACGATGCCGTCAGCAACAGGCTCGGCCTAAGCGTCGCCCCTGCCGGATCCGAAAACGCTGCTTTAGGTGAGCGCGTTCTGCACCTGGTTGAACTTGGCGTTCGCGTTGGTGCCGACTGCCTGAATGGCGCCCA
>DASPSM010000496.1:0-3164 GCA_035623955.1 Planctomycetaceae bacterium | reverse complement strand
GGGCCCTCCCACTTCTTGAACTCCCACTCAAACAGCCCAGAGTAGAACGTAATGGCCCGCTGAGGGTCCGACGCGTGAATCTCAAAGTGGACAGGTCGCGGCATGGCAGCACTCTCATCAGGGTGTCAGAGCCTCGATTTTCGGAAAATTGGGCGAACTGTCGAATCGCCGCCAATTTCCCAACACCCCGGCAATCTACTCGCCGGCATGTTGAGCCGCCAGCCGCCAAGGAGCCGTTCGCCCCGCTGTCGCGACGCCGCTGCGTCGCACAATCGCACGCGGGAATTTAGACTGAAAATTCCCGGCTGGCCCGCGCGAACCTCGCAACATAGGCCTGGCCGCAAATAGCTCGATTTCCCCAGAAGCAAGAACCGACATGTCTCCTTCCCTCCGGAATCCCGCATCCCCAATTCGTCCCCTTTTCACGCGACTCTGTGCGAGCGCGCGATCCGCGTTTCTTTGGCTGGCCGCGGTCGCCGCATTGTGGGCAGCCCCCGCGTGCGCTCAGCAACGCGACGAATTCCCGCCGCCGATGACTCCGGAGCAATCGCTCAAAGCGATCCATGTGCCGAAGGGCCTGCGCGTGGAGCTCGTCGCGGCCGAACCGCTGATCGCCTCGCCTGTGGCCATCGACTTCGGGCCAGATGGCAAGCTGTGGGTGGCCGAGATGTTCGACTACCCCTATGGCATCAAAGGGGATTACAAGGCCGCCGGCCGCGTCCGATTGCTCGAAAGCACGCATGGCGACGGCAAGTTCGACAAGTCGACGGTCTTTCTCGACCACGTTCATTTCCCCAACGGCATCACAGCTTGGAAGAAGGGCGTGCTGGTCTGTGCCGCTCCCGACATCATTTACGCCGAGGACACCAACGGCGACGGCAAGGCCGACATTCGCAAAGTCGTCTTCACCGGCTTCGATTCCCGCAACTGGCAGGCCCGCATGAACAGCCTGTCGTACGGGCTCGACAACTGGATTCACGGCGCCAACGGCCTGCTCGGCGGAATCATCCACTGCCCCGACCGGCCGGGACTGGAAGTCAATCTGGGTATCCGCGATTTCCGCATGGATCCCGATCGACATTTGTTCGAGCTCGAGAGCGGCGGCGGGACGCAGCAGGGTCGCACCCGCGACGATTGGGGCAACTACTTCTCCAACCAGAACAGCGAGCTCTTGCTCAACACCCCGCTGCAGGACCGTTACGTCAGCCGCAACCCGTTCGTCGCTCCGCCCGAGCCGGTCGTGCTGGTGCCCAAAGAGGACCCCGACCATTTGTATCCGGCCAGCCGAACGCTGCGGCGATTCAACCACCCCGAGAGCGCAAACCGCGTGACCTCTGCTTGCAGCCCGGTCATCTATCGCGACGAGTTGCTCGGAGCCGAGTATCAGGGAAATGCCTTCATGTGCGAGCCGGTGCACGACTTGCTCACGCGGCGAATTCTCAAGCCGCAGGGGGCGACGTTCGCCGGCTTTCGCGCGCCGAGCGAACAGAACTCGGAGTTCTACGCCTCGGCCGACAACTGGTCGCGACCGGTCGACGTGAAGAACGGGCCGGACGGCGCTCTGTGGGTCGTCGACATGTATCGCATGATCATCGAGCACCCAAAATGGATCACGGCCGATCGACTCGCGCGGATCGATCCTCGTGCCGGCGACAACAAGGGCCGCATCTATCGCATCGTGCCCGAAGACAAGCCGGCCCGGCCCTGGCCGAATCTCGCGAAAATGAATTCCGACGAGCTTGTCGCCGCACTCGACAGCCCAGGTGGCTGGCAGCGCGACATGGTGCAGTTCATGCTCGTCGAGCGTGGCGACAAATCCGTGATTCCTGCGCTAGCGAAAATGGCGGCGGAGAATTCCCGTGCCCAGACGCGTCTGCAGGCATTGTGTGCGCTGGATGGCCTGAATGGATTGACGCCGGCCCTGCTCGAGACGGCCCTTCGCGACAAGCATCCGGGGGTTCGCCGCAACGCGGTGCGATTGTGCGAGTCGTTCCTCAAGTCGGCTCCGGAACTGGGGCTGAGGATTGCCGAGCTGATCGGCGACGAGGATCCTCAAGTCCGCCTGCAAGTGGCTTGCACGCTCGGCGAATGGGACGATCCGCGCTCGGGCGACGCAATTGGCCAATTCGCGCTGGCCAACCAGCACGAGCCTTATCTCTTCGCCGCGGCAATGAGCTCGATTACCAAGGGGAACCTCGGACGCGTGGCTGCGACGGTCGCCCACTCCGCGGCCGGATCCGCGCCGCCGGAACTCTATCGCAATCTGATGACGATGGCGACGGCGTACGGCAACGACGCCGTCGTCGAGGAGTTCATCGGGTCGATGTCGCCTTCCTCGCACGGTGCCTACAGTGCCGCGGAACTGTCGGCCGTCGCCGCGCTGCTTGACGGTTTGGACCGCCAGCATCTCTCGGTCGCCGCGCTCGCCAAGCGATTGAAAGAACGCGGGCCGGCGCTCTTGGCGCAACTCCAACACGTCGCCGACTTCGCGACGACAGCTTCAGCCGATCCACAGGTCCCGTTGGACTCGCGGCTGGCGGCCGTCCAGATCCTGGGTCGCGGGCTGAGTGCGCACGACGCCGCGGATATCGAAACCTTGGGTCAACTCCTCTCGCCGCAGACACCGGCCGCTTTGCAAGAGGGGATCGTGATCGCCCTCAGCAAGCTGCGGCAGCCGCAGGTCGCGGACACCTTGCTGGCGCGCTGGCGTGGGGTGAGTCCGCCACTGCGGTCGAGCATTTTGGACGTGCTCTTGATCCGCGACGAATGGGTCGCCGCCCTCTTGGATCGCGTCGAAAAGAAGGAAATCCGCTCGGGCGAAATCGACGTGCCCCGCAGCCAGCGGCTGATGGCGCTCAAGAACCACGCCCTTGCCGAACGCGCCAAAAAGATTTTGCACTCGGTCGATGCCGATCGTCTGGCCGTGATCCGCAAGTATGATTCCGCCCTCACGCTGGCTGGCGACGCCAAGCGCGGGCGGGAGCGATTCGAGAAGACCTGCACGATTTGCCATCGGCTCAACAGCGTCGGTTATTCGATCGGCCCGGACCTGGTCGCGCTCACCGACAAGTCGGTGCAGGCGCTCAGCGTCGCGATCCTCGATCCCAACCGGGCCGTCGAGCAGAAGTACAACGTCTATTCGGCGGTCACCACGCAAGGGCGGC
>DASPSM010000492.1:0-11988 GCA_035623955.1 Planctomycetaceae bacterium | reverse complement strand
GCCGGGAGTGTTGTGGGGCCTGTGCGTGCGAATGGCGTGGGCCTACCACTGCACCTGGTTCGTCAATTCGGCCACGCACCTGTGGGGCTACCGCAACTACGAGACGCGCGACGAATCACGGAACCTGTGGTGGGTCGCGCTGATCGCCTTCGGCGAGGGCTGGCACAACAACCACCACGCGCATCCGCATACGGCCCGTGCGGGGCACCGCTGGTGGGAGATTGACACGACCTGGTGGGTGATCCGCGGCCTGCGCGCGCTTGGCCTCGCGACCGACGTCGATGATCGGATCCCGCTCGATAAGAACCCGGAAGAAGCGCTCGCCGGCGCCTAGAGCGCGTTCCATCCAGATGTGGCGGCTCCGCGGCGACACGCCTCGGCGAACATCGAAGGATTGCCGCGTCACCGGAGTGCTAGTAGCACTAGTTCCTGTCTGCGGCGTCGTGGGCTCGAGCCGTCACGTCTTGCGGCGCGGGTGGCGACTCATCGGGCGCGACGCGCAGATGAGACAGGGTTTGCCACAGAATCTCCGCGGCAGCCGGAGCGGCGATAACGCCTCCATAGTGTGAACCGCCCGTCGAGGGCTCATCGACGACGACCAGGACCAGCACCCGGGAGTTGGCCGCCGGCGCTCCGCACAGAAACGAGCTGACGTACTTGTCTGCCGAGTAAGTGCCGCTTGCCGTGTCGAGTTTTTGGGCTGTCCCCGTTTTGCCGAAGACCGAATAGCCCCGCAAGTTAGCCCGAGTCCCTGTTCCCCGAAGGACCACGTCGCGCATCGGGCCCGCGACGAGCCAGCGCGCCGTGTCATGATTCGTCGCGCTGCGGACGTCGCTTGTCGCCAGGGGAACATCAGCCTCGGACCTCGTGGTTTCGCTCAGCGTTCGCAGGACGAGCTTCGGCGAGATCAACGTTCCCCCGTTGGCAAGCGCCGCATGCGCCGAGATCATCTGCAGCGGCGTCACTCCGAGCTCCTGGCCGATTGACAGCGACGCATTGGAGTACGACGACCAGTGCTTTACGGGGCGGAGCATGCCGGCGATCTCTCCCGGAAGTCCCGAGCCGGGAAGGCGACCAAACCCGAAGGCCGCGATCGTGGCGAACAGTTCCCCGTTGGAAAGCCGCGCGCCGATTCGCGACATGCCGATATTGCTCGACTTCACCAGCACGTCGCCCACGCTCAACAGGCCATACGGATGGGTGTCGTGAAACACGCGGCTGGCAAGTCGCGTCTCGCCGCCGGCGCAGTCGATTTGCTCGTCGGGGTGGATCCGTCCGCGGTCCATCGCACCGGCAACCACGAACGGTTTGAACGTCGAGCCGGGCTCGTACATCCAAGCAACGGCCCGGTTCATCCAGGCATCTTGTGAAACGCTCTCGGGGCGGTTTGGATCGAAGGCCGGGCGGGACGCCATGGCCAGGATTTCACCGCTGGCCGGATCCTCCACCACCGCGCAAGCGCCGCGCGGCTGCCACTGGGCGACAACGCGGTCCAACTCGCGCTCGACGTAGAGCTGGATGATCGAATCGAGCGTGGTCACCACGGATTGGCCGGGCTGAGGTGGGACCTCGCTCTCGTCGGGCACGTCGATCACCCGGCCGCGCGCGTCGCGATACAGGGTCCGGTGTCCGGGTCGCCCTCGTAGGATAGACTCCAGCGATTGTTCGAGTCCGCCGCGGCAATTTCCGTCGACGTCCCGCAGGCCGAGCAAATGCGCCGCCAAAGTCCGCTGCGGATAGTGGCGGGCGTATTCCTCGCGAAAGCCCCACGCGTTCGCCGGCAGGCCGAGCGCGCGCACGGCCTGCTCGTCTTCGGGCGTGAGCCGCCGCTTGATCCAAGCGAATTTCTTGTCCGACTGCTGGCCCATCCGTTCGCATACGCGGTCGGGGTCGAGGTGCAGCGCGCGGGCCAGACGCTGCCCACAAGGCCAGGGGTCGGCGATGTTTTCGGGAATGACAAACAGGCTGCATGCCGGGATCGAAGTCGCCAACACGCGGCCGTCCCGATCGAGCAAATCACCAGGCGGAGCTGGCAAAGTTTCGACGTACGACTTCTGCCGGGTGCTTCGCGCGGCCAGCCGACTGTGCTCGACCACCTGCAATTGCACGAGCCGCGCGGCGACTGCCAACTCGCCCAGAAGCAAGAACGCCACGATAATCCGGCGCCGACGCTCGATCCGGCGTGCCCCGCCCGAGCCGCGGCGCGAGATCGTCGGCGAATTCCCGCTGGTTTCTTGGCCCTGTGTGTGACTACTGAGCAGCTGCCGCTCAGTAGTGTCTTCCAAAGCCGACAAAGACCCCACTGAACCGAAGCGCGTTAGCATTGGCACACGCAGTGGTGTCGCGACGAATTACTCTCGCGTGCTCTCGCCGGGTTCGCTCACGATTCGCGGAGGGCGAGAATCGGTCGGTCGGCGGGCGACAAACTCGCGACGGTTGCTCTCCAGCGACTCCAAAAGCCGCGCGGGCGCGCCGAGTTGCTGCGTCTGCAGCCGCTGCCGCGCGTACAGATCGCGCAAGACCTCGTAGCGATAGTGCTCGCGCGTCAGCGCACGGCGCAGCGTCAGGCAGCGCTTTTCAATGGCGATTCCCGCCACGGCCACCAGAACTGCCAGCACCACCGCCGCGCCGAAGCGAAAATACATCGCCTCGTATTATCGGCGGTCGTCCTCTTCGCTCGACAGCCCGACGCTGCTGGCGTCGCCCGGCAGCGTCAACTCAATCCCGACTTTCAGCTGGTTCGGGCTGGAGAGCTTATCGCGATTCATCTCGTAAATCTGAATCCAGCGCGAGGATCGGCCTAAGTGCCTGGCTGCGATGTCGGAGAGCGTGTCGTGCTCGCCCGTGCGGTACGTCGCAGTCCCGTCGGGCTTGACGAAGAATCCGGTTGGTGTGGATTTGGCGTCTTCCTCGGCGGCGGCGACCTGCACCTTGGTCCCGGGCGGCAGGTATTGGCTGTACCGCTCTTCCAAAAGTTCGGCCGGCGGCGTGCTGACTTTCATTCCCGGCCGCATCCGGGACGGGTCGGGAATCCGCGACTTGTTCAGCTCGGCCAGCGCCTGGAAATACCGCGAAGTGCCGTATTTCTTGCGCGAGATGGTCCAAAAATTGTCTTGAGGTTGCACGACGTAGTAGTCTCCCGCGTCGCTGGTCGTTCCGACCGCAGTCACCGATCCCGGTGCTGACGTCGCGCGGCCCGGCTGATGAGCATAGACTTCGTCGGCCGGACGTGACTGGATCGGAGGAGACTGGCTAGAAAGAGACTGCGCGGATTTCTCGACGAAGCCCGCGCCAGAAGTCGAACGACTGCCGGCAAAGGGGTCATCGGATACGGACGAAGATCGAGCGTCGGCTTCCTGAACGGCTGTCACGCTTGACGCGTGCTGCGACAACGCGGTGCCGCGCGGCTGGATCGTCGGCTGACTCATGGTTTGGGGAATGGGATGGTTGGAAACGCCGGCCGCGGTCCGCGAATTCTCGAATGAAGACTCCTCGCCAAGCGGCGACCGTTCTTTGCTCGCCAGGATCGCCTCAGCACGGCCCGCAGTCGTAGCTCCGACGGTCGAAGTCCCTGAATTTGAAGGGCTGTGGTCCCGAGACGCGTAGATCGTACCGCGATTGTCGGTCGCCGCATGCCCGGCGGGATGCGGCTCCTCCAACGAGTCGTTATCCAAAGGCTCGCTTTGGCCGGGGGGTGTCTGGGCGGTCTTGGGCATCCCCTGACTTTGTGCGAGTGGGTTTTGGCCCGGTTGAATTTGGCTCACCTGGTTTCGGATGTCGGTGGTGCGCGTCAAGCCATTCGGTTCGAGCGGCGTGCCTCGGCCCGCCGTCTTCTGCGGATTCTGCGCGAGCTGGTTGTTTCGGGAGTTGTTCTCATCGGGAAAGAGATTCTGCATGTCGGCGTCTCCCCCGGCGGCAGCAGGGGGAGTGTGGGTGGCAGCCGCTTGTGGCAATGCATTTCCAGGCGAGCCCTGGAGATTCTGACCAGCGGTGGGAGAAAATCCTCCAATCGAATTGGGGTGCAGCGTCGCAGAGCCTTGAGTCCCGGTCGCAGCAAACTGCTGCGGCTCCGACTGGGCCGGCGGCGACTGCGGCTGACGCTCCTGTGAGTTTCCCAAGTCTCCGAACGGATTGCCGTCCGGCTCGCGTACAGCTGCCGCGTTGGTCGCACCGCGAGTTTGGTTCAACGACACTCTGCCAGGAGCCGGCTGGTTCTGAGGCACACTGCGTTGAAAGCCGTTCTCAGCGCGGTTGGGGCCGTGCTCATCGAGTGCCTGAAACGCGTCGGCTTGCCCTGCACCGTTCTGCGCGAACGCCGCGCCCGAGTTCGAGCCGGCAGCGTGATCTGTTGCCGCAAAATTGCCACGGCCCCTCGTCCCCTCGTCAGCGCCAAAGGGAGGTGCTTCGGCCCCGGCCGGCAGGTTGGCCGACACCGCGCCCGGGTCGGTCGTATCGACGGTCTGGCTTGCCGGGTTGCGACGCGCTTCGTCGTACTTGCGGTACGCGACGAAGCTGAAAACGCCGACCAGCACCACAACCAGCACCAGTCCGAGGATGCGGCTTACGGTCGAGTTGTCCGGGGCCGTGGGGACGTCCCAGTCGCCCTCGTGCTCTCCGTCTTCCGCATCGCCGCGCGAAGCTTCGCCGTGCGCGAGCGCGGATTCATCCTCTGCTCCGCCGAACGTGCCGTGACCGGCTTGGGGGTTAGGTTTTGCCATAGTGCTTGGTCCCGAAAAGCGTCTTTGACTATTCGGTCTTCGAGGGAATGGAAACTGATGACGACCGCCCGGCCGCCCGGCTTGAGCCGGTCGACAAGCGGGCCAGCGAGGAACTGTTGCAGGTGCTCCAATTCGTGGTTGACGGCAATTCGCAAGGCTTGAAACACGCGTGTGGCCGGGTGAATGTCGGGGTGACGCTTTTGCCCGCGCCCCGCCGCTCCGGCGACGACGCCGACGAGATCGGCAGCGGTCCAGTGGGCGAGTTCCGAACGTCGTGCGACGATCGCGCGAGCAATCGGTCGGCTGGCGCGCTCTTCCCCGAACCGCTCAAAAAGGCCGGCCAGCTCGGTTTCGCTGAGCGTGGCCAGCAGATCGGACGCCGTTGGGCCTTCTGTCGGATCGAAGCGCATGTCGAGCGGCTGGCCGCCCGCCGCGATCCCGGTGCGAGTGCCGCTTTGAATTCCAAAGCCCCGCATTGCGTCAGCCAACTGGTCGGACGAGAGCCCGAGGTCGAGCAAGACGCGATCGACCTGGCTGATTCCGAGTGAATCGAGGACTTGGGACAACTGGGCATAACTGGCGTGTTTCAAAGTCGCGCGGCTGTCCGTGATCAAACGCGCCGCCCTGGCGAGCATTTCGGGATCGCGATCCAGGCCGATCAGTTTTCCGTCGGGTCCAAGTTGTTCGAGGATGAATCGGCTATGACCGCCGCCGCCGATTGTGCCGTCGACCACCACCAGACCCGGTCTCAGGTCTAAGAACTGCAAGACGTCCCGGACCAGAACCGGACGATGAATGGACGCGCCCGGATCTTTACCGGTCGGCGTCGAGTCGGACATTGCGCTTGGGGAATGGCTGGAAGTGAAAGGGTCGGAAACAGAGAGAGGCGTTTGGAAACGGAGGATGACGGAAGGGATCAAACCGGCCGCATCCGCCCCCGTAGATTCGGGCCGAGAGGTTCGGCCCCGAGAGATCTCGGAGTGAAGGTGGCGGACGCGACCGCCGAATTGAAACGCTTCTACGCGATTTTCGGGATTCTGAAAACCCCAAAAAAAGTAAACCGAGCCATTCGCCTCCGGGAGACTTCCTTGGCTCCCGATGAGAGAGGCGAATGGCTCATGGACTCAGCAGGACAGGGTGGCCCTGCGTCATCCGTCCTGGGTTTACCGGCGAAGCCTCCTGCTTCCCGTGTCCGCAAAGCCCGGTAAGCCAGCGGATTATTCCTGAGTTACAAGTCCGAACGAAACGATCGAAAACCGACCGAGTGGGTGAAACACCCGAAAGGGCACTTGTCAGTCGAGCGCGTGCGAGCCGAGTGAGTCGAAATCGGGAGCGTTCTTGACGAGCAGGGCTTCCCACGCACTCTTGTCCCAGATTTCTGCATGATCACGAACTCCCACGAGCACAATGTCATGCTTAAGAGCGGCGTGCTTCACGAGTCGTTCCGGGATGCGGATTCGTCCTTGAGGATCCACAGAGATTTCCTCGGCTGCGGGAAAGAGCATGCGAAAAAAGTTGCGTGAACCGGGCTGATTTGTGGCGTGCTCCTGGAGCCTGGCGGACCGCGCCTCGAATCCCTCGGCCGAGAACAGGTCCAAACACCCGTCCAATCCGGGGGCCACAAACACAACGATTTCGTCTTCCTGCGAGAGCTGCTTTCTCAGCGGTTTGGGGATGGCGATCCGGAACTTTTCATCGAGGATTCTTTCGTAGGTACCCGTGAGGGTCCGGGTCGCCATTTTTCACCAAAAATCACCACAGCGTGGGATTTCGGTTGTACCAAGTGCCGGCCCGGGGTCAAGCTAGGGAATTGTTAAATGTGAGAATCGGATGCCGCGGTCTGCGCGCAAGCGGCTTTTCAGACCGGAGGTTACGACTTCTCAACTTTTTTTGATGCGAGCGAATTTGGGCGCCATTTAGCCGCGCATTGGTCCGCCTGCTGAGAATTGCGCGACAAGCTCGGTATAAATTCGCTCGTATTCTGCAGCCACAAGTTGCCACGTAAATCGTTCTCTGACAATCTTTTGCGCATGTGCCACCGATGCCCGCATTCCCTGGTGATCTCGCAGTGCGTCGCGAATTGCGTGTGCGAGCCCAATTTCCCCATCGAGTGGGACGACAACCCCCGCTTTTCCATCACCAAGCAGGTCGCGAATACCCTCCACACCCCTCGCCACAATAGGGGTACCGGCTGCCATCGCCTCCAAGACGACGTTCGGGAGCCCCTCCCATTGCGAGGGAAGCACGAACAAATCGGCCGCGCGCATCAGCCCTGCGACATTTTCCCGGCGGCCCGTGAAATGAACGCGCGATTCCAAATTTCTAGCGAGCGTCCAACCGCGAAGCTCAGCGGCGAGCGGCCCGTCGCCAACCATCACGAGGTGCAAATCGGAATGATCCGCGAACAGTTCCCCTGCCGCTTCGAGCAAGGACAACGGACCCTTCTGTGGATCGAGGCGTCCCACGAACAACAGCACGCGGCTTCCACGCGGCACGCCGAATTGCGTCAGGTCGAGCGGCGCAGCGTTCGCGAATTTCTCGAGATCGACACCGTTGGGGATCACACAGATCTTCTCGCGGGGCAAACCGCCGCGCGCGATCGAGAAGTCGGCGACGTCGCGGCTGACGCAAACATGTCGCGTGACCAGCCGATCGGTGACGCGATCGATCCAGAGACGCAGACCGCTTCGCTTCTCGGCAACCCGGATTCCCGACACAATCACAGGCACGCGGGCGGCAGCCCCGGCGAGACGGCCGATGACGTTGGCGTGAAACAAAAACGTCTGCAGAATCGCTGGGCGCAGGGCGGCCAGACGCCGGTAAAGAGGCCAGACGACAAGGAAGTCACGCGGCCGGCTCGCTCCCAGGCAAACCACTTCGATGCCCGCGGCGCGCAGCTGGTCGACGAGAACGCCACCGGCGTCGAGGCAGAAAACGTGCGGCGCCCAGCGGCGGCGGTCCAATCTCGTTACGATTTGCACGAGCGCCCGCTCCGCCCCGCCGGGGTCGAGATCGGTGATACAAAAGGCGATGCGGGTCGGCGGGGTTTCGTCGGACACGGGCTTTTTCGCATTTAGTCTAGCAGGTCGATGACTGCCTCGCAGATGGATGATCTGGCCCTTTACGACTATGAGCTTCCCGCGGAGCTGATCGCGACCGAGCCTTTGCCCCGACGGGACGCTTCGCGGATGCTCGTTGTCGATCGCCGCACCCAACGACTTGAACACCGCGCGATCGGCAAACTCCCCGAATTCCTTCGCCCTGGCGACCGACTCGTCCTCAACGATACCCGGGTCGTCCCAGCCCGGTTGTTCGGCTTTCGCAAGGCAACCGGAGGCAAATGGGAAGGGCTGTTTCTCGAAGCCGATCCAGCCGGCCACTGGAAGTTAATCGGTCACTCCGGCGGCAAGCTGCATGCCGGCGAGACGCTCGTGATTACCCCCGCGCATCGCCCCGAGTCCCAAGAGAGGCTGGAGCTGACGCTTCTGGACTGCGACGCCGAAGGAATTTGGACCGCGGCTCCTGCCTCCGATCGGTCCGCTGTCGAGTTGCTCGCAGAGTTCGGCACGGTGCCGCTACCGCCCTATATTCATCGCAAGCTGGGGGCCGACCTGGATTGGGAGCGCTATCAGACGACGTACGCGGCCAGGCCCGGAGCAGTGGCCGCCCCAACGGCGGGGCTGCATTTCACGCCCGAGCTGTTAGCACGCTGCGAAGAGCGCGGCATTTCTCGCTCGTTTGTCACGCTCCACGTTGGCATCGGCACATTTCGGCCGATCAGCGTCGCGCGCTTGAGCGAACACGCGATGCACGGCGAATGGTGCGAGTTTTCGCCGGCGGCCAGCGCGACGCTCAACGAAACGCGTGCCGCGGGCGGTCGAATCGTCGCGGTCGGGACAACGACCGTGCGAACCCTGGAAACGGCATTTCGCGACGGCGCCTTCGCTCCCTGGTGCGGCACTACGAATTTGTTCATCCGCCCCCCTTACCGCTTTGGCGGCGTCGATTGCCTGCTCACGAATTTTCACCTGCCGCGTTCGACGTTGTTCGTGCTGGTGAGCGCGCTGGCCGGCTTGGAGCTGATGCAACGGGCGTACGCCGAAGCAGTCCGCGAGCGCTACCGTTTTTACAGCTACGGCGACGCCATGCTCATCCTTTAGCCGACAAGTGTTCGGCGCCGACCGCTTGAATCTTGGGCCGCATTGTGTTGGATTCGGACAGGCGGATAACGAACCAATCCCGATCGCTGCACCCCGATCCCGAGCTTGCTTTCGACGTGATAAAGCGGCCGACCTCCAAAGCCACGGGCGCCCCGAGAGCCCCGCTCCTCAGAGTGAGCACCAGCGAACTGATCGTGGCTCTGCTTCTGCTCATCGCGACGCTGCTCGTTTATGCCCAGGTCTGGAATTTCGGGTATTGCGCGCTGGACGACAGCGCGTACGTGACCGACAACGATTACGTCAAGCAAGGCATCACGCGATCGGGCCTGGTTTGGAGCTTCACGACGGTGCACGACGCCAACTGGATTCCGCTCACGTGGATCTCGTTGATGCTCGATTCCGATCTCTACGGCGTTCGCCCCGGCGGATATCACCTCACGAATATTGTTTTGCACGCCGCGAACGCCGTGCTGCTGTTTCTGGCATTGTCTCGCGCCACCGGAAACGTGGTGCGGAGCGGATTTGTCGCCGCGCTCTTCGCTTTGCACCCGCTGCATGTCGAATCGGTGGCGTGGATCGCCGAGCGCAAGGACGTCCTGAGCATTTTCTTTGGACTGTTCTCGCTGTGGGCCTATGTCCGCTACGCGACCGGAGCAGGCCGCTGGAACCTGGGGGCCTCATGGCTACTTCTGGTCGCGAGCCTGGCTTCGAAGCAAACGCTGGTGACTCTGTCGTTCGTCTTTTTGCTCTTGGACTATTGGCCGCTCTTGCGCTGGACCGCCGCCGAAAAGACCGACACAGAAAAGACCGACGCAGAGAAGAACGCCGCAGCGAAGAATCGCGGAACGCTCGAAAAACCGGCGAAAATTCGCGGACAAAGCGGATCGAAAGTCGCCAAGAGTGAACCAGCGGTTTCCGTTTGGAATCGTCCGGCTTTGAAGCTGGTGTCGGAAAAAATCCCGTTTTTCGCCGCCTCCGCGATCTTTTGCGGAATCGCTTTGAGGGCGCAGGGCGAAAGCGGTGCCGTGGTCGCCCTCAAGGGCATTTCGTTCCCCCTGCGTTGCTTCAACGCGATTTACGTCTACGCCGCCTATCTGGGCAAGACTCTGGTCCCGAACAATCTGGCGGTCTACTATCCCCACCCCTTCGGGTCGCTGAGTTGGGTCGCTGTTTCGATTGCGGCGGTTCTGCTCTTGGCGGTCAGCACGGCGGCGGTCGTCTTTGTACGCCGCCTTCCGTTTCTGTTTGTCGGTTGGTTCTGGTACCTGGGCACGCTGGTTCCCATGATCGGCCTGGTGCAAATCGGCTCCCAGCAAATGGGCGATCGGTACACGTACTTCCCGCTGATCGGAGTATTTCTGGCCGTAACGTGGCTGGTTCCCGAGTTGGTGCCGGCCGGGGCTTTGCGCACCAGGGTCCTGCCGGCCGCCGCCGTGGCAAGCCTGCTGCTGTTAGCGGCGATATCCTACGTCCAGATTGGATACTGGCACGACAGTATCACTCTGTTGAGGCATTCCCTGGCATGCACGGCCGACAGCGGCGCGATCCACGAGTTCCTGGGCGCCGCGGAGCTGTTAGAAGGTGATCCAAACGAGGCCGTGAAACAGCTGAAACAGGCGATGGCCTTTTCGCCGAATTATGCGCCCGTGCATCGCAACCTCGGATCCGCCTATCAACGGCTTGGCCGATTTGACGAGGCGGCGGCCGAATATCAAGCGGCGATCGCCCTCGGCGAGCGGTCTCCAGAGACCTACAGCGATCTGGGTGTGGTCCTATTTAATCGGGGACAAATCGAGGCATCGAAAGCCCAATATCTCGAGGCCCTGGCGATCGATCCCAATTCCGTTGCCGCCAATTACAATTTAGCGCTCGCCTGTGCGGAAACCAAAGATTTCGCCGGTGCCGTCACCTACGGTGAGCGGGCGCTCGAACTCAATCCGGGCTTGGCGAGCTGTCACGTCTGCGTGGCGATGGCGCTGCGAGCCCAAGGACATCTGGACGAGGCCATTCGCCACATGCAGCGGGTGGTTGAACTTGAGCCAAACGACCCAGACGCGCGGAGGGAATTGGCGCGGATGCAGTCCCAGAGGCCATCCGCCTCGCCCTGATTCGGCATCGTCAAGAGAGCACCAATCACGAAGGGTCGGAGCCTTGGCATCGAAAAGTGCAAAGCGTCGAACGGCATTTGGGCCACGGCTCACGAACGCCCCCTCGCCGGGCCCACCGGCACAGGGCGATGCGTCAGTCGTCGCGGAACGCGGGCGCGACCGGAGGGCGACACAATCTGGCCTTCAATCGGAAAGAAAACATGCCGGTGACAATTGGTTGGAGTGATGTCGCCCTGCGGCTCGCGCTGACCGTCATTGCCGGAGGGTTGATCGGCCTGAACCGAGGAGAGCACGGGCGTCCCGCGGGCCTGCGGACGACGCTTCTGGTGACGCTCGCTGCCTCGATTTCAATGATCCTCACGAACGCACTCTTGATGACCACCGGTAAAGCAGGCGACTCGTTTGTCGAAATGGACGTGATGCGGCTCCCTTTGGGCATTCTCACGGGCGTGGGCTTCATTGGCGCGGGGGCGATCCTCCGCCGGGATGAACTGGTCGTCGGGGTGACGACGGCTGCCACGCTCTGGTTCGTCACCGTGATGGGCCTGTGTTTCGGCGGCGGCCAAATCGGGCTAGGAATCGTCTCCTTCGCCCTCGGCATGGGCACACTCTGGTTGCTCGAATACGCCGAGCTTCAGCTGCCTCAAGACCATCGCGGCAAGCTCATCCTGGTGGTCGCCAAGGAAGCCATTTCCGAAGAGGAACTGCGCAAGATCTTTATGCTCGGGAACTGCCGCATCCTCACGTTCAGCATGGTTCAGGATAATCTCGCCGGCCGCCGGGAATTTGCCTGCGAAATCACCTGGCGAGCCAGGCGGATCGCGAGCCGGGCTCCTAATTTTCTCGACGAGCTTGCCAGCCGACCGGGCATCGAACGGTTAAGCTGGAATCCCCAGGCCACTCAGAATTAACAGCCGCGACGATGTCCACTCCCCGTGCGTCCGCTCCAGCCTCTGCGACCGCTGCCTCGCACCCGAACATAATGGCCAGCGCGCTGCTCGC
>DASPSM010000823.1:0-3424 GCA_035623955.1 Planctomycetaceae bacterium | reverse complement strand
TTGGACGGAGGTCGCTACGCGCTATTCGTATGCGCTAGTTCCCTTGGGGTTCAGCATGTGGCTGGCGCACTACAGCTTTCACTTTCTGACGAGCTACGCCAGCGTGATCCCGACGACGCAGCGGTTCGCCGCCGACCTTGGATGGAACGTGCTCGGATCGCCCAAATGGAGTCGCGCGTGTTGTATTCCTGCCGCGACCTGGCTGATTCGCTTAGAGATTCTCTGTCTCGATTTTGGCTTATTGCTGTCTCTTTATGCGGGCTACCGAATTGCCCTGTCGCAGACACCGAGGCCGGCGGCGGCGCTCAAGACGGTCGCGCCCTGGGCAGTCCTCATTTTGTTGTTGTTCTGCAGCGGAATCTGGATCGTGTTTCAACCTATGCAAATGCGCGGCACTTTGACGATGGCAGGATGAGACGTGGGCGGGAAATTCGCTCCGCTTATGATCCTCACGGCGGCCAGCCTCGCCCTGGCAACGCGAGCGCACGTCGCTTTGGCTGACGGAGGCGCCGTGCGCTACTCGGGGCGCTGTGGCGAGCGGCAGGTGACGGTCTTTACGTCTCCGACGCCGCTGCGCGCCGGTTTCGTAGACGTCAGCGTCCTCGTGCAGGACGCCAGCTCGGGAAAAGCCCTTCCGGACGTGCCGGTCGCCGTGCGGGCCTATTCGATCGAACGCGAGGACGACCAAATCCACGTGCCCGCGACCAACGCAGCCGCCACGAATAAACTCCTGCGCGCAGCTCAATTGAAAGTCAGCGCCGGCAAATGGCATGTGCAGGTCGCGGTCGAAGGCTGCGCATGCGAACCGCCGATGGGCTTCGACGTCGACGTTGCGGAGGCGCTGCCCCCCTGGGTGGAGACGAGCGTCTGGATTGGGTGGCCCGCCGCAGCGATCGCCTTATTTGGAGTGCACCAATACCTGGCGCGCCGGCGGCCGCACGTGGTAAATTGACGAAATGCGCCGCTCAGAAGCAAACGACGCTCCACATTTACGTCCTCTGGGGTAAATACTTATTGCTGCACGCGATTGGCGGCCGGTACGCTTTGGTGATGCGTGCTGCGTCCTGCCCGCGGCGACCGCCATTGCGGTGCACGGAGACTGATTGATGCGAACACTTGGTCGACTTGCCATCTCGTGCGTCGTGATTGTCGTCGGGTGCGTCTTGCTTGGCATCGCCCCGGAGTCGCGCGGGGACGAGGCCTCCGCCAAAGCCAGGCTTGCGGCCAAGGGGATCCGGGCGACCCATGCGGGGTTGAGCCTGGTCAACGAGGCGGACTTCTCGAAGGCCGTTACTAAGGCCGCTTCGCTCAAGCGGAAATCCACGGCCTCGACCAGGCACGAAAATTCCGCCGGCGCCGAAGAAGGCGCCGACGAGGTCGAGGCCCTCACGCAGCAGAACGAAGTTCTCCGCGCGCGGCTGGCGGAAATCAATAAGGTGGGGTTCGCTTTTCGTGGGGACGTCGTTCGGCAAATCAACGAGCAGATCGCCGCGAACGACCGACAAATTGCCAACATCCACGATATGCAGAAGCAATCGACCAAATCGGCCGAGCAGCACCAACAGACCGAAAAGTCGTCGCGGGAGGATTACTTGCAGGAAGTCCTCGAGGCTCGGAAGCTCGGCGATTTGCTGATCGGCGAATATGGCAAGTTGAATCGCGACACCGAGGTCGTCGCGGCCCTTAAGGAATGGAACGAGGCCGCTCACACATCGAACGTCCTTAAGCCGTCGAAAGCCTTTGAATCGAACCTCAAACGCTTGGAAATCTTGGAGAAGGATGTCCTTTCGGAGAAAGTTCCGCTTCGGAAAGAGGAAAAGACCTTTTACGCGACCGTGGCGATCGATGGCGACAAGATGCTGGATATGGTTGTCGACAGCGACGCTCCCAACCTGGTCCTGCCACATCAGGCGGCTGTCGACGCCGGCATCAACGTGGATGCGGGGGGCGAGGCAACGACCGTTTCGCTTGCCGACGGATCCAAAGCGCAGGCCAGGCACCTCAACCTGAAATCGGTACGCGTGGGAAGCTTCACGGCCAAGAATGTTGCCTGCGACGTGCTTTCCGAGAGAGAGTCGACTGCCAAGCCGGTGCTGGGCAAGAGTTTCTTGAGCCAGTTCAAATTCGACGTCGACACCCATACGCCCCAGCTGTCGCTCAAGCGCGCCGGCACGGACACGGCAACCACGCGGAAAAAGAAACCCGCGACGAAACGCCCGCACAAAAAAGCGACGGAGCCGGCCCCCATCGACGAGCCACAGCAATAATCGCGCACCGCAGAGCCGCGTCGGCCGACCGATCACTCGTAGCGCAGCGCCTCGATCGGGTCGAGGCGCGAGGCCTTCCAGGCGGGGTAGTAGCCGAACACCACGCCGATCACGAGCGACACGCCAACGGCCGCGAACATGGCCGGCCACGAAATACGGGTCGGCCAGAGCAGCGTCGTGCGAACGACGAAGGACGAAATGCGGCCCAAAAGAATCCCGGCAGCCCCGCCCAGCGCACACAGCAGCAGGGACTCGACCAGGAATTGGCGCAGGATGTCTCGCGCGCGGGCACCGACGGCCATCCGCACGCCAATCTCCCGCGTTCGCTCGGAAACGGAGACCAGCATGATGTTCATGATTCCGACCCCGCCGACCACCAGCGAAATCATTGCCACGACCAGAAGCAACAGCGACATCAACCGCGACGTCGACGCGCGAGTGCGGCTGATCTCCGTCATGTCGCGCAAGGTAAAGTCGTCCATCTGACCGGCTCGGCGGTGATGGCGTTCGCGCAGCAGATCCTGGATCTGGCTCATGGCCGGAGCGATCAGGTCGTCCGATCCGGCCTTCACCAGGACAAGATCAAGGTTTGCGAAGTGCACGGGCTGGGGCGTGTCGGCCAGTTGGGTGGGCGAAGCGACCGGGTAGAGCACGGGTTTCACCGAAGGGAATGCGTCACTCAGCGAGTTGACCTGCTGGGACGGATCGACCTTGGTTGCCGCGCTTTGGTTGGTTTTCTGGGCGGACTGGCCGACGATTTTGAACTTCAGCGTGGTCCACGGGAGCATCACGATGTCGTCTTGATCCTGCCCATACATGTTGGCCCCTTTTCGGGACAGCAGGCCCAGGATCTTAAGGGGCTTGTTGTTCATGCGCAGTTGCCGGCCGACCGGCGACTCGTCCCCGAACAACTCATCCGCAACGGTCTGGCCGACCACGCACACTTCGCGCAGGGCGGTGACGTCCTCGTCCGTGAACATCGAGCCTTCGACGAGCTGGCTCCAATCGCGAATCTCGAGATAGGCGGGAGTGGTGCCGTTGATGCGATCCGGAACCCAGTTTCGGCCGTTGGCGACGACCTGCGTCCGCGCGGCGACCAGGGGGGCGACGCTGACGAGCGCGCTGCACCGATCGGCCATCGCCGAGGCGTCTCCCGG
>DASPSM010000468.1:0-2282 GCA_035623955.1 Planctomycetaceae bacterium | reverse complement strand
CGTTTGCCGGGCTCGGCAATCGCTCAGCAACGTTGGGACAGGGGCCGAACGTCAAATGGTCAAGGTGGCAATCGTCGGAGCCAGCGGCTACACGGCGCTCGAGCTGATCAAGCTGCTGCTCAATCATCCGCAGGTCGAGATAGCCGCCTTGACTACGCGGCAAGAGGGCTCCCCCTCGATTGCCGAGTTGCACCCGTCGCTGGCCGGGCGGCTCGATCTGCCCTGCGAAAATCTCACGCCCGCCGACGTCGCCAAGCGGGCATCGTTTGTTTTTACGGCTTTGCCGCACGTCGCCGCGATGGGAGTCGTGCCGGACCTGTTGGCTCAGCGCTGTCGCGTCATCGATCTGAGCGCCGACTATCGCTTCCGGGACGCGGCGGTTTATGAAAAGTGGTACGGGCATGCCCACACTGATGCGGCGCGTCTCGCCAAAACCGTGTACGGACTGCCCGAACTCTTCGGCGAGAAAATCCCGCCGGCCGACTTGATCGCCAATCCCGGCTGCTACACGAGCACGTCGATCCTGGGGCTGGCGCCTTTTGTGTGCAATCGGCTCATCGACCCGCAGGACATCATCATCGACGCCAAAAGCGGCGTGACGGGCGCCGGTCGGATGCCCAAGCTCCACATCCTGTATGGCGAGTGCAACGAGAGCTTCTCCGCGTACTCCGTCGGCAATCACCGGCACGAGCCCGAAATCGACCAGGTCTTGAGTCACGCGAGCGGCCAGACGGTCGAGACGACCTTCACGCCCCACATGGTGCCGATGGATCGCGGCATTCTCTGCACGATGTACGCTCGGCCCGTGCGGGCCCTGACGCAGGCCGACGCGCTCGAAACGATGCGCGGGTTCTACCACGGCAAGCCGTTCGTGCGCGTCGTGGACCATCTGCCCGCGACGAAAGATGTGACGCATACGAATTATTGCCAGATGACGGCCCGCGTCTCGAAAGGGCGGCTGATCGTGATCTCGGTGCTCGACAACCTGGTCAAGGGGGCCTCGGGCGTGGCCGTGCAGAATTTCAATCTCATGAACGGCTTCCCGGAGACGATGGGCTTGCCCCGGTAATTCGACGCGGGTTGAACATTCGGCGTTGGACGATTGAATGACGCACACGTTCCCCCAACCGACGGCTTGCCGTCGGATCCGGATCCGACAGCAAGCTGTCGGTTTGGGAAAGCGAACCCGTAACTGATTCCATTATCGATCGGTGCAGCCCACCTCAAAGAACCCACGACGGAGCCCGCACTTTGAAGACCTTGGTCCCGTTGCCCGCCGGCTTTCGCGCGGCAGGCGTCGCGTGCGGACTCAAGGCAGATCCGTCAAAGCTCGACCTGGCGCTGTTCGCGGCCGATCGCCCGTCGACGGCCGCTGGAGTGTTTACCACGAACCTGGTCTGCGGGGCCCCGGTCAAGGTTTCGCGGTCGCGCGTGCCCCGCTCGACGGCCCGCGGGGTGATCATCAATTCGGGTAACGCCAACGCGTGCACGGGAACGCGAGGCGACGACGACGCCCGCTGGATGACGGCCGAGGTCGCCCAATGCCTCGACTGCTCGCCCGAAGATGTGCTCGTCTGTTCGACCGGCGTGATCGGACGCTTTTTGCCTCGGGAAAAACTGGCGGGCGGAATTCCCGCGGTCGCCGGCCGTCTCGCGGCGTCGCCAGAATCGCTGGTCGACGCGGCCATCGCCATCATGACGACCGACACTTTTCCCAAGGTGGACACGCGCACTCGTCGCGTCGGCACGGCCGAAGTGCGCGTCAGCGGCGTCGCCAAAGGGGCGGCGATGATCGCACCCAACATGGCGACGATGCTCTCTGTGATCCTGACCGACGCGGCCCTCGATCCGCAGCAGGCTGACCGCCTGTTGCGACACGCGGTCGAACGCAGCTTCAATTCGATCAGCGTCGACGGCCACATGAGCACCAGCGACACCGTGCTGCTCTTGGCCTCGAACGTGCACGCTGTCTCTCCAGCCGGCCTCGGAGCAGTTCAGGACCTGCTCGACGAAATCGCGGCCTCTCTGGCCCAGGCCATCATCCGCGATGCGGAAGGGGCGAGCCACTTCATCACGCTCGAAGTCCGCGGCGCGCGCGCGCGCGAAGACGCGATGCGAATCGCGCGGGCCATCGCCAACTCGCCGCTGGTCAAAACGGCGATCGCCGGCGGCGACCCGAACTGGGGCCGCATCATCTCGGCCGCCGGCTATGCTGGTGTCACTTTTCGGGAAGAGGACTTGAGCCTCAAGGTCAACGGCGTGCCCCTCTACCAATCGGGCGC
>DASPSM010000464.1:0-3780 GCA_035623955.1 Planctomycetaceae bacterium | reverse complement strand
AGTCGCCGCCGGGCATGGTGAGCTTTGGATCGTCGTACGCGGCTGGTCCGAAGGTCAGGTACACGGGAGTGGCCGCGGCCTCAAGCACCGTTCCAAAGTTAGGATACGGCGCATAGACCCGCGCCGTTCCGCCGCGCGCCTCGAGGATCTTTCGCACGGGACTGTCTTGAAGGTGATTGATCGGCGGGTCGGCAATCATCGGGCTGTAAGTCACGACGCGGCTTACAAGCCACAGGTCGAGGGCCGTAACGCTCAAAGCGCAGACGGTGAACACGGCGCGGGCCACTGCGGGGGGTTGCGATCCTCCCGTCGTCCGACGGATGTGAGGCAAGACGATCGCCAGCAACAGCGCGATCAGTCCGACCAGCATCAGGCCGGAAGCGAATCCTGACGAGATGGTGAACGGCCCGAGCACGAAAGGATTGCTAAATTCGGCGTTCGCGCTGAGATCTTCCGCTTGCGAGGTCAGCGTGAGGGCCGTCCACAGGGCGGCAACAAATCCGATGAGCAGAGCCAGCGCCGGCCACCAGGCCCCCGTGTTCCGCAACCGCTCGAGCGATTTGCCCGCAAGCACGGCCACTCCCAGCGTCGCGATCACGCCGTAACGACCCGGATCCTGAAAGAAATCGAAGCCGGGAATGTGCCGCGTCAACGGCAGCAGCCAGCCGGGCGTGTAAAGCAGGGCCAAAACCGCCAGCGCAAGCCAAATCAGGCTGATGCGATCGCGCGTGCGAATCGCAAAGGGAATCTCGGCGATGGCCAGGATCAGCGGAATCAGCCCGAAGTAGAGCTGAGCTTCGACCTGGTTGGTGGGCGCGCCCAGCTCGGCTTCCGAGGCGCGCAAGGCGGCGTCGCGGTCGGCCGCGACGGAGTACCAATGCCAGGGGCGAACTGCTTGCGACCAGTACCAGAATGGAATCGAGCCCTGCTCGAGTCGATGACTGGCCCCCGGCGATTCTCGCTGGCTGACCTGCTTGAGTTCCCAGGTCGGCGCGAGTTGGACGGCCGCCAGGCCGAATCCGCAAACGACGGCCGCCAAGGGCAACGCGATTCGCGCCGCCCGAGCGCGCGGCGACGCCTGCCCCGCGTTGGGCGCTCCAAACAAGACGCGCAGAGCGAGGTAGGGGACAAGCGCGAGAATCGTCAAAAAGGCGAGATTGAAATGTCCCGCCAGCAATTGGAGTGCGAGAACGGCCGTCAGTCCGATCAGGAACCGCCCGCGGAGGGTGCTCAAGAATTGCTCGACGCACCAGAACGCCGCCGGCATCCAGGTCCCGCTCACGATGGCCCACTCCCAGCAACATCGCGGCGGAAACCAGGCGTAGACGAAAGCGAGAGCGGTCAAACTCGATGACCAAAGACTCAGTCCGATCGACCGCGCGTACAAGTACGTAAAGAAGAACGCCAGAACGTAGTGGAGCAGGTGATTCCAGCTGTACGCCGTATTGACGCTCAACACGCTGTAGAGAAGCGCGTTGACGGGGTAAAAGGCGCCCGTCTGACTCTCGCCGACGATCGGATATCCATGCCCGGCCCGGGCGTTCCAAAGGGGAAGCACGTGTTGCCGCAAGTGTTCGGCATAGACGACTTTCTGCGGCAAGTAGTAGCTGTAAACGTCGCCCCCGATGAAGCCGCCCCCTTTGAGCAAGGGCCACCAAAAGAAGGCGGCCAGACCGACCGCCAAAGCGACCGCGACCATCGCGGGACGATAGGCAGATTGTTTCATAAAACTCCGCGGACCAGTTCGACCAGCCCGGTGTATTCGTTGCCCTTCCGGCGTCGACGACTGCTCAGCGTTCGCTTCGCAATCATCCTTGGGAGGGAGGGCCGTTCGAGCCGCGTTCGCTGTTTGTCACCGCGTTGCATCCGGGATTTGTCCCTTAACGCAGCATAACTCTCGCGTGTGCGGACGTGAATGACCCGCGCGAGGACAGTCGCCATCAGCTGCGACGGGCCCAGAGCCGCGCAAGACGCGAAACGTGAGGCGAGGACCCCGCGGCCGTCATTCGGGAGGGCCGTGGTCGACTGGCCGTTACCTCAGACCGATTCGACGCGGCCGTCCGGATACTCGCGCAGCCCCGGGCCGATTGCCTCGGGGGCGGAGGAGCAAACTCGCAGCCAGACCTTGCTCGTGCCGATCAGGCCGCCGATCGTGATCACCGACTGCTCGGCGAGATCACCCTCGGCCGGACCCTGCGGCCAGACGGTCCACTCCAGCTCGTCGATGCGCGCAAACTGCTCCAAGAGCCGCTTGAGGTCGCACCGAAAATCGGGGCGGCGCGTTTTGCCGTCCGACTTTCCGCCGACCATTTCGACCGCTCCCAGATAAACCGAGACGTTCCAGCCCTCCTCGTCCGGCACGCACTCGTAGCCGACCCGCGCCACTCCGTCGAGGGGCTCGAAGCTCGCGGCAGCTTCTTCGATCAGCCCGTTGAGCCATTCGGGGCGCTTGTCACGCCTGGTCCGACTGGAACGGTCCGACTCGATCTGCGCCAAAAAGTGCTTGACGCCGAGGTGCGAATGGCTCATTGCGGCGGTCTCCGAAGGCTCCGGTCTGCGAATCTTTGAGACACCACCAGATATCGGGAATCATCCCGCGCTTGGCCAGCCGAAACCCGGTTGGCCATCGCATCCTGCGGCTGGCGGGCATGCCAGCGCGGCATCTGCCGGCCCTGTCAGTTGCGTCGGGCGCGAACTATTGCGCGGAAAAGGCCGCTTGGTCCTTCCGCGGCGGACAACCCGCGAGTAGCCATTCTTCCGCAGGCGCTTTCTCAGAATCAAGGCCTCGACCAGGCGTCTTTGGCACAATCGGCAAAACGTGCCGCTTCGATCCGGCACGGTCGATTCGCGCGGAACTTTGCCGGGTTGGAGCCGCAGATGGGTCAGGCCGTTACTTGACCACGAAATTGAGCAGCCGGCCGGGGACAAAGATCACCTTGACGACGGTCTTGCCGGCCAGATAGCCGGCCACGGCGCTGTCGGCGCGCGCGGCGGTTTCTATCGCGGCCTGATCAGCGTCGACCGGGACGCGGACTTTCCCCCGCACCTTGCCGTTCACCTGCACCGGAATCTCGATCTCGCTTTCGGCAATCAACGATTCGTCGTAGGTCGGCCAAGGCTCATAGGCCAGCGTCGCCGAGTGCCCCAGAACCTGCCACAACTCCTCCGCCAAATGGGGCGCGAGCGGGCTTAAGAGCAACACGAACGGCTCGAGCAGCGATTTCGGCCGCGGGTCGGCCGGCGAAATCTCGTTCGTGAATTCCATCAACCGGCTGATGGCCGTGTTGAAAGACATTTTCTCGAGGTCGTCAGTCACCGCCTTGATCGTGCGATGCAGCACGCGGAGTTGCTCGGACGTCGGAGTGACGTCGCGCACCGCCGGGGCCAGCCGCACGTCGTCGGCACGCTCGTCGGCGATCATCCGCCAGACGCGGGCCAAGAACCGGCTGATCCCCTCGACGCCGCTCATGCTCCACGGTTTTACCGCCTCGAGCGGCCCCATGAACATTTCGTACAAGCGCAGTGCATCGGCGCCGTAGTCGCCCACCACGGTGTCAGGATTGATCACGTTGCCGCGCGATTTCGACATCTTGTACGTGCGCTGCGCGACCATCCGCTGCGCGAGACGGTACCCCGCGATTTCGCCCGCAACCGCGACGCGCCGGACATAGTCGTCCCCCTCGCGCTCCCACTCGGCCGGGTTCATCTTCGTGGCGACCACCGGCTCTTTGGTCTGGGACCAGATTTCCGCGCCGTCTGGGTTAGTGGAGACTTCATCGG
>DASPSM010000459.1:0-5966 GCA_035623955.1 Planctomycetaceae bacterium | reverse complement strand
CGGATCAGTTTGGGCGGGTCGAGCACGACAACGTCGTATTGCCGGCCGTTGCGAATCATGTCCCGCATGTAGGCGAAGACATCGGCCGTGACGAAGTTGACCCGCACCTGGTTGAGGCCGGCGTTTTCGCGCGCCAGCCGGATCGGCTCCTCGTCCAGGTCGACGCCCGTCACCTCCGCGGCGTTGCCGAGCTTCTTCGCCTGCAGCGCGAACCCGCCGGTGTAGCAGCACAGATCGAGCACCGATTTCCCCGCGCAGCAGCCGGCCAGCCGGCGGCGGTTGTCGCGCTGGTCGCAGAAGAAGCCCGTCTTGTGCCCTCCCTCGAACAGCACGCGGAACCGCGTGCCGAATTCGTGAATCGTGACCGCCGGCGGCGCCTGGTCCGATCGCAGAACGCTCCCTTCGAACGCTTCTTGAACCAGCGTTGCCGGTCCCGGGCGCACGATCCACGCACTCGCTCCGGTTTGCTTCGCCAGCCGCTGCAGCAAGTCGGCGCTGCGCTGGTACATGCCCAGGCTGAACGCCTCGGCCGAGAGAACGTCGCCCAGTTTATCGACGACGATTCCCGAAAGGCCGTCCCCTTCCGAGTGGATCAGCCGATAGGCATCGGTGACGTCGTCGAGCTTGAGCAGATCCCGCCTGAGCGCGACGGCCGAGGCGAGCCGATGGTCCCAGAACGCTTTGCCCGGCGGTTCGGGCCCCCAACTCAGCAGGCGGACGGTGATTTCGGCCCGCGGATTGAAATGGCCGTGGCCCACGACCGTGCGGCGGTCGAGCCGGACGGTCACCAGGTCGCCGGGGCGGGCCGAGGCGTCGAAGCGATCGATCCGCTTGCGATACAGATACGGATGGGTCGCTGCCGTCCGGGCAATCACCGTCGGCAGATCATCAAACGCGTCGGGAACAAGCGGCCGCTGCTCGGGATGCAGAATTTGCGCGGGAATCCGCCCGGGGTGACGTCCCGAGCGTTCCGCTTCTGGCCGATCGAATTGCCGCCGGGACATGCCGTCTTTCTGAGTTTGACGCATCGAATTCAGCTTCATCGTACTGGCGCGCTTTACCCCCAGGCGAGCGGCCCAGCGCAAGCTGGCCGGTGCTTCGGATCTGACGCTCGAGACTCAAGCACCGGGGGGCCTACGCCCCACGCTCGCCGGGCCTTCCCGCAAACGCAAATCGCTCTCGTTGGGTTGGGATTTGCCGGGACATGCCGTCTTTCTGAGTTTGACGCATCGAATTCAGCTTCATCGTACCGGCGCGCTTTACCCCCGGGCGAGCGGCCGAGCGTAAGCTGGCCGGTGCTTCGCATTTGACGCTCGAGACTCAAGCACCGTGGGGCTTACGCCCCACGCTCGCCGGGCCTTCCGGCCGCAAATCGCTCTCGTTGGGTTGGGATTTGACTGCTATAATTACAAGTACGAACTGAGTGAATCGAAGTCACACGTTTAATCGAAATTGAGAGGGAGTCGGGAAGCGATGTCAGTCACCATTACCGAAAAGGCTGCCAAAGAAATCCAGCGCGTCTTGAGCGAGCAAAAGATGCCCGAGGCGACCGTGTTGCGCGTCGGCGTGGCCGGCGGCGGCTGCAGCGGTTTCCAGTACAGCCTCGGATTCGACGACAAGACCGACACCAGCAAGGACCACCTCTCGAATCAGCACGGCATCGCGGTCGTCGTCGACAAGAAGAGCGCCCTGTTTCTCGATGGCACGACGATCGACTTCTACGACGGGCTCGAGAAGCGCGGCTTCACGTTCGACAACCCGAACGCCGTGAAGACCTGCGGCTGCGGACACAGCTTCTCGGCCTAGACAGCTCTCACGCAGACTGGCTTGCTGAAAAGAGCCTCGCCCCGATCGTCTCCCTTGGAATGGACGAGTCGACGGGCAAACGCGATCAGTCTTCCTGCCGGGGGCGGGTGTTTTCCTCGATCGCCAACAGCAGGTAAATCACCTCGCGGAAGGCGAAGAACGCCAGCGCCGCGACCAGGCCACCGATAAACTCGCCGAGGGCGTAGAAAATCGCGTACGTGCGCAGCACGGTGGCCTCCATCACGAACGCCGCCCGCAGCCCGAAGAGCAGTCCCGCGAAACCGCCAACCACGGCCAGGCCGGCAAGCACCGTGTAAATCGTGGCGATTGCCTCGAGCCTGTTGAACGCGGGCCGGATCTGCCGGACGACCGGAGCGACCGCGCTCGGTCCGCGCGAGGCTTCCTCTGCGACTTCGAGTTGAATGGCCGCCAGCGCCGAAAGCGGACCGGACGTGCCGCTCGAGCTTGAGCCCAACGGCGGCGGACGCACCGAGAACGCCGGAGCCAAGGCGCTGGAAGACTCCTCTTCAGCCTGCTCGAGCGGCTCGGCGATCGCTTCCGCAAGGACCGGCGCGTGGACGCCTCGCGCCTTGGATTGTTCTTCCGCCTGCCGACACTGGGGACAGCGGGCGGGCGTCGGCGCGGTCGCCGGGATCGCGTAGCGCCTCTTGCAAACCGGACAGGTCCACTGAATTCTTTCGACGGCCATGATCAACTGTGCCAGGCGTTGCCGACCGGCGCTCAACGGGGCGCTGGCCCGTAGACTGCTCGAGCGCGCCTCCCGGCCGCTTCCCGCCAGAGACCGCTCTACGGGCTACTCGCCATCACTTCGTCGAGCACCTGCGTCGGGAACTTCTTCCCGCAAATGGATTCAAATTGCGCAGCCATCCAGCCGCGGAAGGCGTCGCCGGGCTCGACCACCTTGCAGCCCCGCGAGCGAACCTCGGCGAGCAGCTCCGTATCATAGGGCATCGCACACAGATCCATCACCAGCATCGTCGAGCGAAAGTATCCCGCGTTGATTTCCGTTTTCTGATGCCCCATTTTGATCGCCGCGTCCGCGATGACCACGACATCTGCCAGCGTATCGTACAGCGAATGAAACGGCACATGCCGGACGTTAAATTTCTGCGCGAGCTGCTGGGCGGCCTTTTCGTCCGGGCCCGTGATACTGACGATACCGCTGTTCTTTTGCACCCCATAAATCAGGGCCGGCGCCATTCCGCCTGAGCCCACGATCAGGACATTTCGCCGCGCGAGGGAATGCTCGTCCGACGATTTCTTGCCCAGCCGTTCTTCGGCCGCCGCCAGCGCCCGCCGCCACAGGGTATTGTACGCAGTCCACCCGTCGGGCTGGTGAAGCAACAAGTCGGCGTAGCCGCTCGGCTCGGCCGAGCCCTCGCGCTTGCTCGCGCTCTTGGCGGCGTCGACGGCGAAATTGGGGGCCACGAGCAGGCACTGGATCTTCAACCCCTCGACCCGACTCAGGAGGTGATCGAACGAATGAATCGGCAGGGGCAGGCAGCGATGACGATCGTCGGTCTGCCGGAAAGCCGCGTTGAGCACGCGGGCAATAATCGCCGTCTGTCGCTCGATCGGGCCCACGAGCCCCACGAAGCGCGTCCGTGGGCCGATTTCGTCCCACGCGTACGTTTCCTTCAACTCGCTGACCGTCGGCTGTCCGGGGACCGACTCCAAGCCCTTCTCGAGGGCGGCGTACGACCACGGGGCCTCGAGCATCTTGCCGACGAGCGTGACCGTGACCGACGCCTTGCCGATCCCCAGTCCGACGACACCAAGCGCCCCCTTTTTCGACAGCAGCTTGATCAGCGGCCAGGCAGCCTCGAACGTCGGCGTCGGCCAGGAAAACTTGATCCCGTCGGCCTGAACCTTGGCGGCCTCCTCAAAGATCGCATCGAGATCGTCCGGCGGACCGGAAAGCGACGTCACGTCGATCAGCCGCTTGGTCTTGCCGAACCGCGGCACCTTGGCGGCCGCCTCGAGGTCCAGCTCGATATATTCCGGGCTGGCCACGATCGCCTGCCGCAACAGGAGCATCCGCTCTTCGTCGGTCCCCTCGAACTTGCCGCCGTCTTGCGCGCGGCGACAGGCGATCAAGATTGGTTTGGAGATCCCTTTGACCAGATCGCCGACGTCGGGCTCTTTAATGAAATGATCGATGCAGAACTCGACCAGGTCACACTGGTTGGCCGCATTGAGCAGATCGGCCTTGGCCAGGCTCCGCGAGACCGGAGCGACGGAGATGCACAGCATGTTGACGCCACCTCCGGCCCGAATTGCCTCTTCCTCCCTCTCCCATTCCGATGGGAGAGGGCCGGCCTGCGACGAGCTCAGTCGACTCGGGTGAGGGCCGCCTTTTCCTCTCCCCCCATTTGAAGCAAACGGGAGACGATTCCGATAGCCCAATATTCAACCGTTTCGCGGATTTAGACCGGCAGCTCCGAACGACTCAATCGATCCCGCAATCCGGCGCGCCCTCGGCACCCGCGCCACCGGCCAGCACGCGACGCTCGACGAGCCGTGAAAGTTCCCCCAATGGTTTAGAGAACTGCTCTTGGTAATTCGGCGAAATCTGGTTGAATAGAAATAGCGGTTTATCAGCGCGCCGGGCATGGTGCGCTGTCGGCACGCCGCGGGCCTTCTCCCTCTCCCATCGGAATTGGAGAGGGTGGTTATGGGACCAACCACCGATTGATCGCAGAGCCGCGGTTCGGCGTGCGCGCCGAACCGCCGAGAGACGTCGCTCGGGATCAAAATCGGGTCGGGACACCGAAAACTGATAAAGAGGCGTCCCAGTTTTGTTGTCCCAACTTTCGAGCCGCGGCCTCTCGCTAACGCTTCGGGTTGGTAAACCTGCCTCCATGAACCCGAGGCGTAACAACAGATTGCATTACGGGTGCAAGTCACTGATTCGACACAGGTTGAACGCCATGCGTTGGAATTTGAGTTGGGGCACACATTTCCCAGACCGACAGCCTCGCTGTCGTTCCGGAACCGACGGCCGGGTACCCGCTAGCGGGTGCGTCGGTTTGGGAAACTGAACGCGGCAATGATTGCACAATCAACGCTTCAACCACGCTCATCGTCGAAGGACTTACGACGCAGATGCAATCTGTTGGTCAGCGAGGGGAGCGCAGAACAGACAGTCCGAAGTCCGGAGACCTCTGTCCGCCGGGGAAAGGATCCCCGCCGGGGACGAAACTAAGGATCCCCGCCGGGGTGGGGATCCTTTTTCACTAAGGAGAAACAGAGATCCCCGGCAGGCGGGGCCATGCCCACGGCTTCGCGTGAGACCGTTCGGGGAATTCCGAGCGTTGATTCTCGGCCCCGTGAGGGGCCGCAGGTCTCTGCTGGTGGTGGGGATCCTTTTTTCACTAAGGGGGACACAGATCCCCGGCAGCCGGGTGCTGGGCGCACAGCTCGGCGTGGGGGTCGATCGAGGTATGGGACGGGACACGAATGCGACCGTGTCCCGGTCGCAATCGGTGCAGAAAGCTTGCACAGGAGGTCGCAGAGGTAACAGAGGCAGAGTCAGCAGAGGTAGTGGCAGGGCAGGCGTTCTTCCCTCTGCTACCTCTGCGCCCTCCTGTTCAAATCCTTTCGCCTCGACGGGATCACCCGGGACACCCGCGCGCGTCTCGAAAGGCCCCATTTCTTAGCTGGTCAGAATCAGTCCGATGGGACGGGCTTTGCCCAAAAACGGGGACTGACCCCCTACCGGAAGGGCAAACCCGCTTTCCAGCCACAACGGGTCAGGGGTCTGTCCCCTTTTTTGGGCAAAGCCGATGGGACGGGTCACTTTGTTTCAATAGGGAGTTGACCCACCGAATTTTAGTCCCGGCTGGTAGCCTTGGCGAAATCGATAAGCTGGGTGAGACACCGGTAGGTCCCGCCTGCCGCGCGGGACCTTGCATGGCAGACCAGGTCCCGCTCGGCAAGCGGGACCTACTTGGGACAGGACGCGAACGACGGGACGGAACGGTCCTATGCGGGTGCCACTGGCGGCGGCTTTGAGCCGCCAGTGCTTCTCGAATCCTGCGCGCAAGACACTGGTGGGCCAAAGCTCCCGTCAGTGGCACCCGGCGTTGGTGATCGCCTCTCTCTAAGTGTCCGGATCTGATCTGCTCGCTGGCGGGCGC
>DASPSM010000819.1:0-4058 GCA_035623955.1 Planctomycetaceae bacterium | reverse complement strand
GAGGCGGAGACGCGATCCTTGCGGCTCGCCCCTTCGTATTGGGCGACGAACGCGTTGCCGTAGTTGATCAAGCCGACGAACGCGCTGATCACCGTCCAGTGCAGGGCGGCGGCCGGCAAACTGGCGGCCAGCGCGTCCTCGGAGTACCACGTGAGGAACAGCCGGTCGATCGCGATCATCAACGACAGCGAGCCGGAGCTAAGGACCAGCGGGACGGCCACCGTCATCAGCTCGCGAAAGCTGCCAGGCGCCGGCCCGGACGGAGCCACGGAGGCGAGCGATTCCGTGTCGCGAGATTCGGTTTCCGCGGCGCGCAGCGGCGGCGACAGCAGGTGAGCCGGGCGGCCCTCCCTGTCGGCAGTCCCTTCCGCAGTAGTCGACGTCCCGGCCATTTTGAACTCTCACGCGCGGGAGGCGCGTTATAGCCAATGAAGCCAAAATGACGAAGCTCGGACCAGCAGGCGCGAATGACGGAGGAAGCACGATTCGGGCTTAGGTCACTCGGTCATTCCTTCGTCCCCAATTCTTTCTCCCCTCTCCCCTTGCGGGAGAGGGGCTGGGGGTGAGGGGTTCCTCTTGCACCGCTTTCCAAATCGCTTCCGCAATAGCTTCCCATTCCTCAAAGACCTCGTTGTTCCAATACCGCAAGATCCGAAAGCCCTGTGATCGTAGCCAACGATCGCGCACCTTGTCGTACTCGCGATGTGCTTCCGCGTTGTGTTGGCTGCCATCCAACTCGATGATCAAACGCCTTTCGAGACAGACGAAATCGACAATGTAGTTTCCCAGCGCGAGCTGACGTCGGAACTTCAAGCCTTTGAAATCGCGGCCGCGAAGTTGTCGCCAAAGATATGCCTCTGCTTCGGTTGGGAAGCGCCGCAGTTGCCGTGCGCGGTCTCCTTGGCGAGTCAACGGCCGCCCCCTCACCCCTGACCCCTCTCCCGCGAGGGGAGAGGGGAAATAATTACCCACGAGACCGACACGCCCTCCTTGAACAGGTTCGCGATCAAATCCGGCCCGCACTGAAATTCGACTCAATGGCCGATTGTAATCCAGGGCCGAAGCCGACGCGGGGCTCACTCGCTCAGTCGGGCTGCCACTTCGCCGGCGGCCCGTTGGCCTGATTCGATCGCCCCGTCGATGTAGCCGGTCCATTCGACGGCCGTCTCGGTCCCGGCCCAGTGGATGCGGCCGCACGGCTGGCGGAGAGCCGGTCCACAATCGGTCATCACGCCGGGGCTCATGACGCCGGCGTAGCAGCCGCCGCTGTAGGGATCCTCGCCCCAGTTCTTTTCGAGAAAGCCGGTCGGATGGGCGGCCTGGGGCCCGAAGAATCGCACGAACTCGGTGAGCACGGCCTGGCGACGCTCCTCGGGCGGCCGATCGCCCCAGACTCGGGCGACGCCGCCGTCGCTGAACGTGACGAGGGCCGGCTGCGAGCCGTCATGCGACGAATCGTCGAAGGTCGTGGTCGTCGGACCGGTGTCGCTGAAGGCTTCGCCCGAAAATCCCGCCTCGCGCCAGAAGGCGCGGTCGTAGGTGGCCACATATTTGATGCACGACCCCATCGGCATCCGCGTCATCAATTGTTCGCGCCGCGAGCGCAGGGACGACGCGTATCGAATCCGCCCGGCCAACAGTGGCGGGATGGCGATGATCGCGTAGCGGCCGCGGAAGGTGCCGCGCGCCGTCTCGAGAACGACGCCCTCGGCCGATTGCTCGAGCGCCAAAACGGGGCACTCGAGAATCACGCGGTTGCCGAGCGCCTCGGCCATGCGGATCGAGAGCTTTTGCGCCCCGCCGACAAAGCGCGACTCCTGCGCTCCGCCGGGAATCGACGTCAACATTTCCAGGCCGTGTCCCGACTTGATGTAGCTCAAGAAATACAAGAACGACAGATCGCGCGGCTCGGAGGTAAAGACGGCCCGCACCACGATGTCCAGAAACAGTCGCGAGCCGCGCGCGTGCAAGTGGCGGCGTTTCCACGACTCGACCGTTTCGCCGTCCCACTCGGCCGCGCGCCGCGCGTTCCAGGGGGCGTCGGCCGCGTAGGTCTTGTTGTAAGACTTCACGCGCAGGTCGAGCAGGCCGAGCTCGAGCTGCGTCGCCAGCGACAACCAGGGGAGGCTGCCCTTGAACGTGCTGAGCTTGCCCCCCCACGAGAGGAGCTTTTTGCCTGCGTGATGCTGCGGAAAGGTGGGCACATCGAGCTCGCGGGCCAGCGCGGCCAGCCGGTCCTGCGTGGGGCCGATCCATTGTCCCCCCAGGTCGATCCAGTCTTTGCCGAGTTTCTGGCTGAGTGTGCGGCCTCCCACGCGGTCGCGCGCTTCGAGCACGAGGCACGAGCGATTCCGCTTCACCAGGTCGCGGGCGGCAATCAAGCCAGCCACGCCCGCCCCGACGACGAGCACGTCGGCCGACTGGGTGTTGCTGGCGTCGGGAGTCTGGCTGGACATGCGAATTCCTCAAGGTGCGATCGCGAGAGGAGGCCAACCACTTCCAGCGCTGGCCTCCCCTTCTCCTTTGACGCGAGACGGGCCCTCATCCCTTCTCGCCTCTCCACTCTCCCCTTGCGGGAGACCTGCCCTCATTCCCTCTCCCCTCTCCCCGCTTTGCGTCCGCGCCGGCAGTTTTCGCCGAAGCGGCGGACGCCGGCAAGACGGGAGAGGGGCTGGGGGGTGAGGGGTCCTCTTGCAAAGTTACCGCGCGCCGTCGCGGGCCAACGTCCGCCCCCTCACCCCTGACCCCTCTCCCGCGAGGGGAGAGGGGGACAAGAACTCTGAGATTGAAGCTTACGACAGACTACGAGGGTCAATCGTTGTGCAATTGTCGCAATCGGGCCGAGGTTCGCAGCATCAGCTCGATGCGTTCGAACTCGTTGAGCCAGTCCTGCGTGACGTTTTCCAGCAGCGTTTTGTCGGGCGGGGCAATTCCCGTCGGGCACGAGGGGCCGAGCTGTTTGGCGGCCATGTCCCGGTACGTGGAGATCGTGCGATCGCCGGCCCGGCCGCAAGGAAATCCATCCTCGCTCAAAAACAAAACCGCCGGCACGCGCGGCGCGCCGCACATCGACAGCTCCTCGGCCAGTTGGCGATTGTCATCGCGATCGAAGTAATGAATGCGGATTTTGTCGTTTTGCGCCGCGAAGTGCTGGAAGATCGGACACTGGTTGACGCAGTCGCCGCACCAGGTGCCCGCCACCACGAGCACCTTCATCTCGCGGACGAAGCTCGCCAAGAGCCGTTTCTGGTCCGTCGACAGTTGCACCTCCGAGTAAACGCCTTCCCAGCGCCGCCGCTGTTCCGCGCTGCCGTATTTGGACAAAAAGGCCTCGTACCGCAGTCCCTGGTTGAAAACTTCGGCAAAGTTCATGAGTGATCCTTCGTGGGGCGCGAAATTGACCTTCGCTCATCGTGGCAGGATTACAACAGCTGTCAAGCACGATTGCCAGATGAATTCCCGCACACGTAAAGTGGGCGAACGCGCTTCGAATGAGCGAAGCTCACTGTTCCCCTCTCCCCTCGCGGGAGAGGGGTCAGGGGTGAGGGGGCCGGACGTTGGCTCGCGATTGCGCGCGACCACTTCGCAAGACGACCCCTCACCCCCAGCCCCTCTCCCGCAAGGGGAGAGGGGAGGAAGTCGACGGTACAGCGCCCGCAAGCCCAGCGAACGAATCCTTAAATGGATGGTGTGCCAGGCACACCCTACATCACTAAGACCGCGCCCATGCAGCCTTTGATCGGCTGGCAGAAACTCGACCTCGATACGCCCTTGTTGTGCCTCGACGGGCCGGCGATGGAGCGGAATGTCGAAGCGATGGCCGACTTCAGCGCGGCTCGCGGCAAGCACTGGCGGCCGCACATGAAGTGCCACAAGTCGCCGACCATCGCGCTGGAGCAAATGGCGGCCGGGGCGATCGGGCAGACTTGCGGCAAAGTCTCGGAGGCCGAGGTGATGGCGGCCGCCGGCATTCGCGACCTGTTGATCGCGAACATGATCGTCGGCCAGCCCAAGCTGGAGCGCGTCTGTGCGTTGTGTCGCTCGGCCGATCCGATCGT
>DASPSM010000416.1:0-6086 GCA_035623955.1 Planctomycetaceae bacterium | reverse complement strand
CCCGCTCGATGGCGGACAAGATCTGGGTGACTTCGCTCATGTTGGCCATTTTATCCCGCGGAAACCGGCTCGTCGCGCTTGGTGGGCAGTCGAAGCACAGAGGACGTCGAGTCGTCAGATCTGGAAGCCAGACGGGAGTAGGCATTGGCGATATGCCCATCTCTTCCGCCTTGGCAGTTGCGGCGGCAGAAGAACGGCGCGGCCGCGGTTCGTGGAAGCCCTGCGGGCGGACGGAGCGCTGACGGAGCCGCTACGCCATGCGGCCCTGCGTGCCGTGCTACGGCGGGCGCAGCCGCGCGAAACCGCCCCGCCGCATCGGCCCTGATTCCTGCGCGTCGGTCCGGCGCACGAATGGCACTGAGCACACAGGCCGGACATGCCCCTCAACTTGGATTCTCCCGAACCAGCGTTTCGTTCGTCAGGCATCCGCGACACGAGCCACGCGCACGCGGTGTGTTTGACAAAAGTGCCGCACATGAAGCAGCCCAAATGGCAGACCGAATTTTGACAGGTTTTTGACAATTCGCCTTTTGACAAAACTCTGAGCGGTCCAAACGCGCGAACGAAGCTATAAAACAATGGGTTTTGTGGCATCGGCCAAGTGTCGTGGAGCCGACTGCCGCCGCACTGGAAATGCCGTGTCTCGGGAAACCGGGACCGGGGGTTCGAATCCCCCTCTCTCCGCTTTAGAGGCCGCCGAACTGGCGGCCTTTTCTCATTTTCGATCGACATGTTGGACAAATCTGCCGCAGAACAAGTGCGAACCTTGCGACCAGGTTTACAGACAACTTGGTTTTGAGAAGTTTCCAGCGCCAGCGGCCAGGTCACGTTTGCGATCGGACACGCAGCGCCAAATGTGACGGCGATCGATGCCGGCGGCACCTACGACGGCAATCCGTTCGCAGCTTCGGGCAGGGCAACTGTCTCTGACGCGCGCGCGACGTTAGGCCTCGGCTCCAAATTGAACGAAATTTATCCACCGCGCGGGAGACCAGGTCGCTGCTCCCGCGAGACCTTGAAAATCGGCAGAAATTGCCGAAACTCAGCCGCGAGAGGAACTTGGGCTCGCGCTTCGGGCCCTTTGGAAGACAAAAACCCCCTTTATCGGCATTCTCTGCCGCGATCTTGACCAAAAAAAATAATTCCGATACACAACCGCCTCACGCGGCGGGGTTCCGCGGGCCTCAACGCAAGCCCCCGCTGTGAGTGTCCCGTCACTCTCACGTCTGCCTCTCTCTAATCAAATCGTCTCTCGTAGGAAGGTGCACATGTCTAAGAACATGTCTCGCGTCGTCCCCTTGTTGGGCGCGCTGGGCCTGCTGACCCAGGCAGTCCCGGCCAACGCTCAGGGGTGGTTTGGCAACGAATGCTGCAACCCCTGTCCCACCTGCTGCGCACAGACTTGTATGCAGCCGGTCAGCGTCCCCTGCTATCGCCAGGTCCCCGTAACGCATTATGAGCCGTACGAGCAAACGGTGATGAAGCCCGTGTGCCGCACTGAATACATCGAACAACCGGTGACGGTCTGCAAGCCGGTCGTCGAGCAGCGAGTCGCCGAAGTTCCGGAATGCACCTATCACCCCGTGACCGAGTTTTATCCCCAGACCCGCGACTGTGGGCGATGGGTCACCGTGTGCCACTGTTGCCCGCGGATGTCCCCCTGCCAGTACGATCCGAACCCCGGTCTGTTCGGCTGGCTGAACCGGACCGGCTACGAAATGCGGATGGCCTTCACGCCGCAATACACCTACGAGCGCCGCTGGGCGTCCAACATCATCACCACGCAGGTCCCCGTGACCCGCCAGGTGGCCGTCCAGAGCGTGCGCCGCGTGACCTACAACGTGACCCGCATGCAGACCGAAATCGAGCACCGCCGCGTCGCCATCAACAAGGTCGACATGGTTCCGGAAAAGATCGTGCTGCAGCGCCCGGTAACGGTGCTGACGCAGGTGCCGATCGGCACCACCGTCGCCTGGATTCCCGCCGGCTCGCTAATTGGCGGCTCCGGGACGGCCACGGCCCTCGGCCCGGTTCCCGATCCGGCCTTCCGCGAGGCTCGACGCGAAGGTCGTCGTGAGGACAAGGCTTTCCGCGAAGGCGTGAAAGAGGGCAAGGCGATCGGCAGGGAGCAGGGCAGAGAGCAGCAATTCAAGCGCGACGAAGAGAACCTGCGCGACGGCTTTGGCCCGAACGGGCAGTTGATTCCGCAGCGCAAGGCCGGCGATCCGTCGTCGCCGCCGCAAGTCTCCCAGCTCGATCGCTCGGCCTCCGCGGCCGGCAGTTGGGCTACCCATCGTCAGACCGAGGAAAACGTGCAACTGGGCTACCGGGGAATCTCGGTGGCCGACACGAAGCAATAGTCGGTTTTTATGGCTCTGTCCCCATTTGCTTCAAATGGGGAGGGGCAAGGGTGAGGGCCTTTTACCCGCTCCTTGAAAGGCTGCCCTCACCTCGGACCTCTCCCGGAACGCCGGGAGGGAGTTAGGAAAGCAATCGTCAATTGGACCGCGGCAGCTTGGAGCCGCCACGGTGCGAGGTCGAACGGGACCGAGAAGCTGCTGGAATCGAAGGATTCGATTCGGCGGCAAGAGAAGTTCTTGAATTGAACTGACCCCAAGCCTTCCTTCCCTGTTTGGTTCCGTTTCCCTCGCGGCATCGATTTCATGTCGATGCCCAACTGATGGCGCAAATCGGGAGCGGGCAATCCGCCCTCGGTGACGCGCCGAAGACTCGGGCGGCAAATACTCATGTCGCTCTCACCCTCGAAGCCCGCCGGAGCCCCTCCGGCGGGCTTTTTAGTGCGCCCCGCGCTGGTGCGCAATCGCCCGCTCTTGCGCGAGCACGCTGGAGCCGCACCAGCTTGGGTGAGGTGCTCCGCCGGAAGTCCATGGAGCGCTTTATGCGCGCTGGCCGGCGAATCCCTCGAAAGGCGTCGTTGCGGTCGATTCGCGAGAATCGGACTAACCGGGGTGAAGCCGGCGGCAATTGGTCGCTTTGCATTCAGCAATTCAATTCGTGCGCGAAGAAGATCCGATACCTGATTTCGGACGCCGTCTCTCTCGCGCCGATCGAAGACGCGGGAGTGGGGCCAGGCAGGCTGGGTCCGCGAAAAAACCCAATTGACCGGCAATCCGGATGGTGCTGCTCAGGACGGCGGGACCTTCCGACCTCTAACGAGTCCAAACATGCTTCCCATGCTGCGCGGCACATTCTTTTCGGTTGGGGTGTTTATTGCTCTCTGGGGCGCGTCGCTGTTCTTCGTCGACAAAATCGTGCTCAAGGTCGCGGACGATTCGGCCCGCCCCCCCGGATTCCGCGGGGCGTATGCGGGCAACCAGCAGCAAAAGCAGCAGCGCGTGATCACTCCTCCCGACTGGGTCTCGTTCAGCCTGCTTTCGGTGGGAGCGGTGACCATGCTCTACGCGGTCGCCCTGCCGCGCAAGCAATAGGCGGCTCGCCGAAGCCGCACGTCCTTTAACGCGTCGGATGAGGTGGTCGGGGATCGACGGGTCATGTGGCCCCAACGCCACAACCTCAAAGCGCGCGCATCGATCTGAACCTCGTCTAAGTGTCGTCTTTGCTCTCCCGGCGACAGGGGAACCCCCTTGGCCGCTTGTTCAGCGCCTTTTCGCCTCGTATGATCAATTTGCGGAGGGAAGCTGCCCCCGCAGCGCTGCCCGGGAGCAGAGTGTGCCGCCGGAATTCGATTTTGAGCATAGTGTCGGTTGCTGGGTCGCCCAGACCTCGCACGCATTGCGGCGTGCCCTCGACGACGAGCTGGCGCGCGAGGGGATCACTTTCCGCCAATGGGAAGTGTTAGCCTGGTCCGCTTCCAGCGAAGCCCTCTCCCAGGCCGAACTGGCCGAGCGAATGGGGATCGAAGCGCCGACGCTGGCCGGCATCCTCTCACGAATGGAGCGCGACGGCTGGCTCGATCGGTCCTGCTGCCCCAAGGACCGCCGAAAGAAGCGGTTCCGCCCCTCGGCCAAGGCCGAAGCGGTCTGGGCTCGCATGCTCACCTGCTGTCACCGCGTCCGCGCCCGGGCGGTCGAAGGCCTCACTCCGGACGAGCTGGCCGCCTTCAAGCGGATCTGCGAAGTCATCCGCGCGAACCTCGATCAGGCCCCGCAGACGCTCGAGTGCGCCGTCGAGGAATCCGTCAGTTTGTGACATGCCGCTATGGCGGCAACTTGCGACGAATTGGCCAGACAACCCGGGGACCCGCAGTCGTTCGTCGATCTTTCACGGCAAGCCATTCCGTGTCGGTGTTATGAATCGAAGCGAACGGCGTCGGACCAGTACTGAAACGTCTCCGCCGTGATCGGGTATTTGCGCCCGCTGTAAAGTGCGTCGAGCCGAGCGAAGAGGGCCTGGGCTTCGCCCTTCAGCCCCAGCAGGCACAGGCAGCGCAAAATGCGGGTGATCCGCAGCCAGTTATGATTCGGGTAATCCCAGACCTCGGGCGTGCGCTCGCCGAAGCTCGGCCCTTCGATCACGCTTCCATCCGCGGTTCGCGAGAGGCCAAGGAACGTTAGAATCCGCTCGAACGATTGGCGAAGCCGCGCCTGCAGGGACGCGTCGCTCCGGAAAGCCGCCACGTCCGCGTCGGTCAACAACGGCGCGTCGGGGTTGAATCGGCTTCGCTCGGGGAGCGGGAACATCCACTGGATGAAGTCGTGGACCTGCTCGAGATCATCGTCGTTCCAGCCCCACAACTCCTCCAGGGTCCGCCCTTCCGTGTCCGTCCCCTGGCCGCGATAGAAATCGAGTAGCTGGGACATAAAAGTCCTCCCATTCGTCCCGAATCGCAGACATTATCTCGGGATTTCGTAGGAAACGAAAATCGCAACCTTGCGAATTCGAATCGCTGCCGCGGGAAGGCCGCGTTGTTCGTGCTTTCCGCCGGGTGCTAGAATCGCATAATGACCGTTTTGGGCAGGATTCCAACCTGCCGAACGCGGTTTCCGCGGGGGTTTTTGTGGCAGAACTGACGCGCGCGGCGCGTGAATCCGAAGGTTCGGCGACTGCGATGGTCGCGCCCGAATTGCCCGCGCCCACTGATCGTAACAGGGGTGAACTGCCCGAGCCGCATCCCCTGCCCGAAACGCACATCACTCCCAAAACGGGCTGGCCCTCGCTCGATTTGGGCGAGCTGTGGAAGTGCCGCGATCTGATCGCTCAACTCACGCTGCGGAACATCCGCGTGCGATACAAGCAAACCGTGTTGGGAGTGCTGTGGGCCATCATTCAGCCTGTCCTCACGATGGCCGTGTTTGTGATCTTTGTTCCGCGGACGGCCGGGCCGTTCCCCAATTCGGTTTTTGTCCTCTCCGGGCTGGTGCCGTGGTTCTTCTTCCAGACGGCCGTCAGCACGGCCACCAACAGCGTGATTGGCTCGGAGGGGCTGGTGACTAAGGTGTACTTCCCGCGTCTGTCGATTCCGCTGGCGGCAGTGGCCGCTGCGTTGGTCGACCTGGGAATCTCCTTCCTGGTGCTTGTCGCGCTGATGATGTGGTATGGCATTCTGCCGGGAGCAACTGTGGTCCTTCTGCCGTTGGCGGTGTTGCTGGTGACGCTGGCGGCCGTCGGCATCGGAACATTGATCGCAGCGCTCACTGTCTCGTACCGTGATTTCCGCCACGCGGTCATCTTTCTGCTCCCGGTTTGGATGCTGGCCACGCCCGCGATCTATCTGAATCGGGAGGCACCGACGTCGAACGTGCTCGCTGCAGACAAATCTGTTGCCGCGGATGCGGACAACCCAAGACCGCTTACTGACGTGCGCGGCTCCTTAAATTCCGGCAACGTGGCGCGGGCCGGCTGGCTGGCGCGGCTCAATCCGATGACCGTGCCGATCGAGTTCTTCCGCGCCGCCACGTTGGGCACGTCGGTCGGAGCGGGCCGCGTGCTGATCTCCTTTCTGGTGAACGGGGCGATCTGTCTGGTGGGGCTCTATTATTTCCGGCACGTCGAAGATTCGTTTGCGGACGTGATTTGAAAAGGCAGGTTCTGGCAGTGGCTGATCCCCGGCTCGATTTGACTGATCGTTCGATCCTGATCACCGGCGGCACCGGCTCGTTCGGCCG
>DASPSM010000384.1:0-3374 GCA_035623955.1 Planctomycetaceae bacterium | reverse complement strand
TCCCCGTCGCGCGGATTGGCGCCCTCATCTCGCTGTCGTGTGGAGCGATCCTCGAGCTGGGAATCTGCCGTTACGCCGGGAAAGGCCAAAGCGAGCTGGGGATGCTGCGCAAGTTGTGGGACGTGTTTCGCCACGGCGACGTTTTGGTGGCGGATCGCTTGATGTGTGCCTGGACCGAGATGGTGATGCTCCAGCAACGCGGCGTCGACGGCATCTTTCGCCTCACATCACACCGCACTGCCGATTTTCGCCGTGGAATGCGTCTCGGCAAATATGATCACATTGTCAAATGGATGAAACCGAGGAAACCGCGTTCGATCGACCGGAAGACGTACGACGCACTCCCCGAGTTCCTACTGGTCCGAGAGTGCCGCATCCGCATCGACCGACCTGGCTTTCGCGTGCGCTGCCTCGTCATCGCCACGACGTTGCTGAATGCCGACGAGTACACCAAGGACGATCTCGCTTTTGCCTATCGTGCTCGCTGGAACGAGGAACTCGATCTGAGATCCATCAAAATCACGATGCAAATGGATCTGTTACGCTGCAAGACGCCAGAGCTTGTCCGCAAGGAGATCTGGACGCACGTCCTGGCCTACAACTTGATTCGAACGATCATGGCTCAGGCAGCGAGCCAACATGGCATCGCACCACGGACCGTCAGTTTCAAGGCGACGATTCAAATCCTCCAGGCTTTCCAGCCCGTGATTGCTCACCAGGCCGACCACGGTGTTCAGCACCGACAAGAGCTCTACCAGCACTTGCTAGACGCGATCGCAAAGCACCGCGTCGCCGATCGCCCCGACCGCTTTGAGCCACGCATGACGAAACGACGGCCGAAAAACTACAACCGCCTGACAAAGCCGCGAAAGGAGATTAAACGTGATATGATCAAAGGCTTTATAAAAATCTAAGTGCCATTCGTCGATCACACCGACGCGCGCAGTGTCGCTGGCTGTGGCACCGACGATTGCGCCGAATAAGGGTCGAAAAGCCGAGTGGGGCAGGGTTACCGCTCTTGCCCAGAGCGGCCATTCTGAAAGCCCTCGTGGGACCCGCTGACACTATCTGGTGGGCCACGCTTTAGACGTTCACGCACCTCTCGCTCTGCTTGCTGACGGAAGAAGTGCGTGAAGACACGCGCCCTACGAGAACTCGCGAGTCGTTCGCGCCGCAGCTTGACACGCCGCCGGGTGCCGCGTATATTTCCATTTGGCTATACAACCAGAGGGTAATCGACGCATGATGACCGCTAGCCTCGATGCCACGTTCTCCGCGCTGTCTGACCCGACCCGTAGGGCTATCCTGGCCCGGCTGGCGGAGGGCGAGGCCACGGTTAATGAGCTCGTGGCTCCGTTCAAGTTGAGCCAACCCGCGATTTCCAAACACCTCAAGGTGCTTGAGAAGGCTGGCCTCATTTCCCGGGGACGCGACGCCCAGAAACGACCCTGCCGGATCGAGGCCAGGCCTCTGGCCGAAGCCACCGAGTGGTTGCAGGAGTATCGAAAACTCTGGGAGGCCAACTTCGAGCGCCTCGACACCCTCCTGGACGAGCTGAAGGCCCGGAAGAACAAACCCTGAAAGGACCTTGCCGATGCGAAATGCCCTGAAGCTCACGACCCCAACCGATCGCGAGATCGTCGTCGTCCGCGAATTCGACGCTCCGCGTGAGCTGGTCTGGGACTCGATTTTCAAGCCCGAGCTGCTCAGGCGATGGTTTTCTGGCCCGCCCGGCTGGGAAATGACCACCTGCGAGGACGACGCCTGCACTGGCGGGACTTATCGCCGCGTCTGGAGCGATCCGAACGGTCTGACCATGTCACAGTCCGGCGTCCACCGGGAAGTCGTCCCGCCCGAGCGCTGCGTCCGAACCCAGGTGTTCGAATTCGGTGGCGTCCCCTCGGGCGGAGAACAACTGGCGACGATCGTCCTCACCGAATTGCGTGAGAGGACGATGCTGACGATGACCTTTCTCTTCGACTCGAAGGAAACCCGCGACGGGACGGTGCCCGCCCTGGAACAGGGCATGGCCGCCGGCTTCGACCGGCTGGACGAAATCCTTGCCTCGGCCGCAGCCTGACCCGAAGAACGGGACAATGTCTCCGCCTCGGTGGCGAGGGTCGGCGTCGATTTCGTCGGCCCTCGTTCGAGGGCGGAGGCAACTCCGCCTCATGATCGGAAGCACACGAACGACCGAACCCAAAACCGAAAAGGGCATCAATGACTACGTCTCACCTCATCTCGATCGCGGGGATCGCCATGTCTCTCCTCGCGGGGTCTGGACATCATGAGGGTTCCGCCAATGCTCGAGCGGAGGAGCCCCAGCGGCCGGACGCCTCGGGGAACTACGCCACCGTCAACGGCCTCAGGATGTATTACGAGACTCGCGGCGAAGGCGAGCCGCTGGTCTTGCTCCACGGCGCGTTCGGATTGGCGATGGACCTACCGGCACTGGCAAAGAATCGTCGCGTGATCGCCGTCGAACTGCAGGGCCACGGTCATACGGCGGACATTGATCGCCCGCTAAGCGTCGAGCAGATGGCGGACGACACGGCGGCCCTCCTCAAAGAGCTGAAGATCGAACGCGCCGACTTCTTCGGATACAGCATGGGCGGCGTCGTCGCCCTCGGAGTGGCGATCCGGCATCCGAGCCTCGTGCGAAAACTGGCCATCAACGGGTCCTATTTCGGCAGCGTGGAAGCCGCCTTCGAGCCCGAGGCCTTCAAACAATTCCGGAACCTTCCTGCGGATTTCGCGCCACCAATGCTGAAAGCCCCGTATGACAAGGTCGCACCCGACCCGACGAAATGGCCCACCCTGGTCGCCAAGATCAAGAAGGCGAGCATGGAGTTCAAAGGCTTTGCCCGGGACGATCTCAAGGCGATCAAAGCGCCTGTCCTGATAACCCTCGGCGATCGCGACGGTATTCGTCCGGAGCACGTGGTGGAGATGTTTCGGCTGATTCCCGGCTCCAAGCTTGCCATCATTCCGGGGGCCGACCATTTCCTGATCTTCCAGAGCCCCGAAAAACTGCTCCCGATGATCGCGGCATTCTTTGAAGCGCCCGTTTCGGCGAAACGCTGATCTTGGGTATCGAAGGGGGCGTCACTCATACGGCGTTGGCGCGAATCCTTCCGTATCTGATTTCTCGACCAAGTCCCAAGACGGATCCGAAAGCGTGGATTCATCGAACCGCTCGCCCCAGTGTATGGCTTGGGTCTGTGGAATCGACTCTTGCACGCTTCGGTCCGCCGACGCCGACGCATTTCCCAAGCGCCGACCGACCGGTTTGGCTACCGAGTCTGGATTGCGTCTTCCGGGTACAAAGGCGCAATCCGGCCTCGCGTGTCCCCACGGGCCCCGACAGGCCCGGA
>DASPSM010000376.1:0-6345 GCA_035623955.1 Planctomycetaceae bacterium | reverse complement strand
CGTCCGCGAAGTTCTCGATCCGGTGGGTGTCTGATCCCGCTGCCAACTCCCTCGATTCACAAAGCCGAGCATGCATAAAATCGAATTGATCACAGGGACCGCGATTCCCCTGCTCTTGGACGATATCGACACCGATCGGATCATCCCGGCCCGCTACTTGCGCTGCGTGACGTTCGAGGGGTTGGGGGAGCACGCTTTCAAGGATGACCGCCAGCAGCATCCCACGACACATCCGTTTGACGACGAACGCTATGAGGAAGGGTCGATTTTGATCTCCGGCCGGAATTTCGGCTGCGGGTCGTCGCGCGAGCACGCTCCGCAAGCGCTGATTCGCTGCGGTATCAAGGCGTGCATCGCGGAATCGTTTGCCGAGATTTTTTTCGGCAACTGCACGTCCCTTGGCGTTGCCTGCGTCTGCCTTGGGCGTCGGGAACTCGAAACGCTGGCAGCGGCGATCGAGCACGATCACCGGCTCGAAGTCACGGTCGATCTGGTGGCAGGGGTCGTCCGCTATGCAGACACTTCCGTGCCGTTTCGAATGCCCGAGGGCGCCCGGAAGGCGCTTGTGACGGGAGGATTCGACTTCCTCGCTCAGCTTTTGGAAGGCGAGAGCCAGATCCGCGAGACTGCAAGCCAGCTCCCCTACCTGTCGAATTTCGCCTGACGTTTTTCCGATCCGCGAGATCCGATCGAACAACCGCCGGCCGACAACTCGGAAATAAGGACTTCCCGCATGAACTTCTCGGGCTCCGAGCATTTTGACCATCCGGTTGAAACCGTGTTCGACGAAATCACCGATTTGAAGGTGACCGCCAAGACTCTGCCCGGATTGGAGAAGGTCGAGCGCCTGGAGCCCACGCACCTCGAGTGCCGCGTGCGGCCGAAGTTTTCGTTCCTGACCGGCAGCATGCAAATGACTTTCGACGTCCTCGAGACCAATCGGCCCTCGTCGGCGCGAATGAGAGTCATCGGAAAAGGCATCGGGGCGGGGCTTACGATCGAGACAGCGATTCACCTTGCCCCCGAAGGGACCGGAACGCGGCTCGATTGGTCAAGCCAGGTCACCGAGATGACGGGGCTCGTCAAGGCCCTCAGCCGCTCGCTCATCGAAGGGGCCGCCCGCAAGGTCGTCGCGGATTCGTGGGCCGTTTTCCGGACCCATCTCAGCGGCCCGGGTTAACGCTCCTAGCCCTCAAGTGACGCGGCAACGCTCCGATGTTTGTCGACTCTTCTCGCCGCAGATCCGCTACAGGGCGCACGTTGAAATTGAGCGGCACGCGCGCCGGAACGGCTTTTCGTCCGCGCGAAAAAACGCCCGCTGCCTTGCGTTTCCGGTCGACCTGCTAGAAACTTGCACGTGACCCAACGGCCGGAACGGAAGCTGAGCCCCTCCTGAAAAAAAGCGCTCCGGTTGGCGCCCCGAATTTCGTCGCAGGCAAAGAGTGCCTCTCGTCGGGGCGCGGGTTCCCTGTGCAAGCCGACCTCTCGCGAGTCGCGCGCACAACGTAAGAGCCGGTCCGTCCCTCTCCCAGGTGGACAGGTCCGGGGAGAGGAGCAGGCCGGCTCGACAGGCACAGCCAATCAACCCGACGCGCGGCGCGGCTTACCAGCAGTAGTTGCGAAAGACCGGACCGCGATAGAAGTGCGGGTGGGCGTAGACCGTGCGGTAAGCGGGACGACCCACAAAGTGTCCGCGGTACGCACCGCGCCAGGGCGCAGCCATCGCCGTCTGAGTTCCCGCAGTGGCCATCAGCATCAAACCCGCAACGCCGGCAACAAGTAACTTTTTCATGGCTCACTCCTTCACCTTTGGGTTCGGTCCCAAGTCATTCTGACTTCGGAATCTCACCGAACCAAACTTGTTTCTCGAACTCACGTGGGCGAGAAAAAGCGAAGTGCGTGCCAAAGAAATGTCTGATTGACTACTCAGACATAAGTTGCTTACTGGACAATCAGTTATGCGAAACAACGTCGCGCGCCAATGGGCATCGATTGGCCGCCATGCGCAGTCATAGCGACATCGATTATAGATTCACTGTGACTACATTCGCGAATGCGGAGCTGCGGCCAGAGCGGCTTGGCCCTCTCACGCCAATCAGGCGTGACTCGACGGGGGGGATGGAGCCGAGGTGGGGGGCTGGAACTTCGGGGCCGTGATTTCCGGCCGCTCGTCTGATGGGAGCGGACGAGCCGGTTCGTGGTAGTTCGGAGGCGGCAAATAGCTGCTGCTGTTGCTGCCCCGATTCATTTCCTCTTCCAGCCCGCTCATGCCCCGCTTGAACTCGGTGATCCCTTTGCCCAGGCTGCGCATCACCTCCGGCAATCGCTTGCCGAACAGCAAAAGGGCGATCAAACCCACAACGGCCAGCTGAATCGGGCTTTCCCAAAAGGCAAGAATCGGAGACATGATTGATCCTCTTTTTTGGACGTTCGGACTCGCCGATGCGTCCGCGTCTTGACTCGCCGTTCCCGATGCACGCAGCCGCGAAACGGCACACCTGAACAACGCCGCAAAAACCGGTTAGCGCGATTCCAGGCTGTTAGTCAGGAACAGAGGAGGTGGACAACGGTCAGAACATTCTCGGGCCGGAACATCCTCGCTCCCATCGAGAGCCTCCAGTGCCCCGCTTTAAAGCCAAGCGGGAACTGCCTTTACCTGGAATCGGATGTCCACCCGGTTTGCCCGCTGCGGTGAGCAGGATCGGCGAGCGGAACTCACTTCGATTCTAGCCCCACGGTACCGAATGTCAACGCTAACTCACGTGCGGTGCTCAGGTTGTTGCGTCTTCGTAGGCACTCTCGAGGAGCCAGGTCATCTCGAGAAACTGCAGTTGCCGGGCCGCCCGAACGAGTGGCAAATCCTTCTCCGCGACCGCTTGGCCGCAAAAATCCACGAATGCAAACGGGTCCCACACGCCTTTGGGAGCCAGTCTGTGGAGCGATTTATCCAGCTCAGTGGCCTGGTCCGAAGCCTGCGCGAGTGAAAAGAAAGCGCGGGTCGCCATCGCCAACCGCTCGTGAACGGGATGCGCGCCGACCTGCCTGAACCAGTACTTCGCGTTGGACGGGTCTGGCTCGCGACGATGATGAATGGCGTGCCAGTAGTCGCCGGCCTGATGTCCCCCGCGCCCCTCGATGCTTTGCGCCAGCTCGTGGCTTCCAACCAGGTCGTGCATTTCCAGCAGACCGGCAGCGACGGCCGTCGCGTCAGGAGTCGATTTGACGTTTGGGTAAACTCGACCCAACTCAAAATCACCCAACGTGGCGCGCAGCCAGGCCGGCGCTCCCGTTTGGTCGCTGCGAACGAGATCGGGGAGTGGAATCGCGCTGTTGTCGAGCGGATATTCTTGCCGCGCGCTCCCGAAATAAGCGAACGACTCTCGAAGCGGAAAGAGATGCGCCCGACCGGCGCGAGCGGCGCGCACCAACCATTCCCAAAGCGGATTCGTGTAGTCGAAGAACGGACCGACGGATTCGAGCGCCCCTGGATTGACGACGGTCCGGCACCAGGGCTCAGGGTTGATCGCTAAGAACGCGAGCAGGGGAGGCAACTGCCGCAGACCTTCGTCAAAATAGCCGGCTTCGGTTATGGGATGAACAAAAGCGCTTCCCTGAAATCGACGCCTCGTCTCTGCGCTCTGCCCTTGTAATCCACGCGACGAAGTCGGGTATGCAATCGTTGCAATGTGGCCATCGGGGCCGAGATCCAAGTGGACGTCGCCTTGCGCTCTCGCGAGCGCTTCGTTGAGCCGCCCTGCCGTCCATATCGGATTCAGACGCGACATCGGCGGGCCTCAGCGGCCGTTGACCAGCTCGTGGCTGACGAGATCGTCGTACGTTTCGCGGCGGCGAATCAGCTCGACAGTTTTCCCGTCGACCAGCACCTCGGCCGCGCGGGGACGACTGTTGTAGTTGCTGCTCATCGCCATGCCGTAGGCGCCGGCACTAAAGGTGACAATCACATCCCCGCGTTCGAGTGGAGGCAGGCTGCGGTCTTTCGCCAGGTAATCGCTCGACTCGCAGATCGGCCCGACAACGTCGGCCGGCGGACAGCCGGGAATGCTCGTCTCGTAATCGTCCGGGGGCGCGACGTGCGGAACAGCAGGCCAGATCCGGTGAAAGGCGTCGTACATTGCCGGACGGACAAGGTCGTTCATGGCTCCGTCCTGGATGACGAACGTCTTGCCCCCTTCCCGCTTCGTATAGATCACGCGGCTGACGAGCACGCCCGCGTTCCCGACGATAAATCGCCCTGGCTCGAGCACAAGCTGACAGCGGGCCTCTCGCACGGGTGGCACGATCACCTTGGCATATTCGGAAGCGGGTGGCCCTTCCTGCTTGCGGTAACTGATGCCGAAACCACCGCCCAGATTGATCCAGCGAATCTCGTGGCCATTCCGGCGAAAGTCGTCGACAACCCGCACCGCCTTCTGCACCGCCTCGGCATAGGGCTCCGTCGTCAGAATCGGCGAACCCAAGTGGATGTGAATCCCGCAGAGGGTCAGGTTGCGGTCGCCCAACACCTTGGCGGCCAGCGCCGTCGCCCGTTCGATATCCATCCCGAACTTGTTACCGCGCTTGCCGGTCGTCGTCTTGGCGTGAGTCTTGGCGTCGACGTCGGGATTGAGTCGCAGCGCCACGGGCGCTTTGCGCGACATTTCCGCCGCGACGCGCGAGATGGCGTCGAGTTCGGGCTCGCTCTCGACGTTGAACATCAGGATCTTCGACTCGAGCGCGAAACGAATCTCGTCGTCGGTCTTGCCAACGCCGGCGAAGATCACCCGGCGGAGGTCGCCGCCGGCCTGCTTCACCCGGTAGAGCTCGCCGCCGGAAACGATGTCAAAGCTGCTGCCGGCTTCGTGCATCGTCCGCAGCAGTGCGAGATTCGCATTCGCCTTCACCGAGTAACAAATGACCGGATCCGCGGCCGCAAAAGCGGTCTGAATCTCCCGAAATCGCGAGAGCAGGTAATTCTTCGAGTAAACCCAAACCGGCGTGCCGAACTTGGCGGCGATGTCGCGAAGGGGAACGTCTTCGCAATAAAACTCGCCGTCGCGGTAAGGAAAGCCGTCCATCAGACGGCCGCCTTGGCGCTGCGATGCCTGGCCAACAGCTCGGCGATCTGCACGGCGTTGGTCGCCGCCCCCTTGCGGAGGTTGTCGCTCACGCACCAGAAGTTGAGGCCGTTGGGGTGCGAAAGGTCGCGGCGAATGCGGCCGATAAACGTGTCGTCGCTGCCGGAGCAGAGGGACGGCAGCGGGTACTTGCCGTTCGCGGCGTCATCGATCACTCGGAGACCGGGAAAGGCCGCGAACAGGCTGCGAGCCTCTTCTGGCGAGACGGGGCGCGCGGTTTCTACGGTGATGCATTCGCTGTGACAATTGGCGACCGGAATCCGCACGCACGTCGCGCTGATTTTGATCGAATCGTCTCCGAGAATCTTGCGAGTCTCGTAGACCATCTTCATTTCTTCGCTGGTATAACCCTCTTCCTTGACACTGCCGATCTGGGGAATGGCATTGAATGCGATCGGATGCGCAAAGGCACGATATTGATATTCGCCGCCGTTGAGCTGAGCTTTTGTCCCCTCGAACAGATCGGTGTTCCCCTGCAGCCCGGCCCCGCTGACGGCTTGATAGGTGCTGACGACAACGCGCAGCACACGGGCCGCGTCGTGGAGCGGCTTGAGCGCGAGCGCCAGCTGCGTGGTTGAGCAGTTGGGGCTCGAAATTATGCCCGTTGCGGCGAGTGCCGCCTGCGGATTGATCTCGGGGATCACCAGTGCGACGTCGGGTCGCATGCGGAAATAACCCGACTCGTCGATCACGGTCGCCCCGGCGGCGACGGCGCTGGGCAGATAATCGCGGGCGACGTCGTCGGGCGTCGAAGAGATCACCAAATCGACCCCCTCGAAGGCGTCCTTTGTCAGCTCTTCGACCAGGTAGTCGCGGCCGCGGAATGACACTTTCGAGCCGGCGCTGCGCCTCGAGGCCAAGAAGCGAACCCGACCAGCGGGGAACTCGCGCTCCTCCAGGAGCTCGACCATGATGCGGCCAACGGCACCGGTCGCACCCACCAAAGCGACGGTCTCAAACACTGAAATCTCTCCGATTTCCCAGGCAATTCTCGCGCGTTCGACCCATCTTAAGAGGTTTGCGGGAACCCATCAATCACAGGTGTGAGGCACGAGTGCGACTAACATGCGAGGCAGAACGAGCCCACCCATCGGTGCCAAGCCGTGCGCGCGGTAGGACCGCGCTCGGAATCGAACCTTTGTGAAGTTGACACGGCGAAGTCCTCGACGGTTCGCCGGACTGGCCGATATACTTTGCGAGGGCCGGGCGA
>DASPSM010000346.1:0-2761 GCA_035623955.1 Planctomycetaceae bacterium | reverse complement strand
TCGCCCGGCTTGCCGGCGCGATACCGCGCCAGATGGATCTGGTCCCCTTTCTTCACCGAGTCTTTGGGCGCTTTCACCAGCTGCAGCACTTCATAAGTGCTCGTCCCCGGATCCTGCTCCTTCGCGGGCTCGCCTTTCACGAATTGCACGAGGCCAACCGCGTCCGCCTGGGCGACTTGCTCGGCCAGAGTCTGCGACGGCGCCGAGCAGAACGGGCAGCCGAGAGCCTGCGTCCCCACCGCCGCACTCAAACTAAGTCCTGCCAGACAAAGCCCAGCGGCAAGGAGCCCAAGAACTCTTTGAGAAACTCGCATGCTCGTCAGCTCCCAAATTCGCGGCGGGATATTGTGAAAAGAGCCTGCCTCAGCCCGATTTATTCGGAATTCGGCGGCGATCGTCAAGCCAAAACAGAGTTCACCTGGTCATTACGGCCGCGTCATCCATTTCGTACAAGCGATAGAGCTTGCCGTCCTCCGCTTCCGGGCGGATGTGGAACACACCGACGACGTCGAATGGCCGGTTGGGAATGTAGTTGGTCGTCGACCCTTCGTGCAGAACCACGTCGAACACGTCGTAAATCTTGGGATTCCGGCCGAAGCAGCAAATTTGGTTGTCGCGGGCCAGTCCAAAGGCGTGGACGCCCGTCTGCTGGAAGGTCGGATACATAAAGCCGCGGATCCGGATGCGGCGACCATCGAGCGCTTTGAGCCACGCGGGCATGTAGTTGGCCGCGTCGGCCGGCACCGGATCCATGTTCAGGACCTTGAGCAAGTCGATGTCGTCGTAGCTGACGCGCAGCGCCTCGCCCTCGGAGCGGAACGTTTTATTGGGAACGAGGAGTTGCACTTTGCGCGGCGCCGACGAAGCGGCAGTCTGTGGCCCCTTCGCAGCAGCAGGTGCTGATGCCGAAGGCGTCGCGGCCGCGGGAGCGCTGGCCGGATTCTTGGAAGTCGACGTCGCGACTTGAGCGCCGTTTGGGCTGGTCGAGCCTGTTATCGTTGAGGCGGTGCTACCTAGCTTCGCCTCGCTCGGTGGGGTTTTGGGATCGACTTTGGGCTCGCTCCGCGAGGCAGTCGCAATCGGAGTGGCCGGCGAAGTCGTAGTTTGCTTGCTGTCCGCGGCGACTGTCTCCCCCTCCGCGGGCTTCTTTGCCGGCTGAAAGGAGTGAAACTCGCCGGAGCTTTGCGTGCAGCCGGAGACCAGGGACAGAAGGACCACCGGCAAAAGCATGATCGCGAGGCTGCGTCCGATCCCGTGCATGTGCGATTCCGGCGTGACTGAGCGGAGGGTCCAAGGGGCGGCTCGGCGGACCTTATAGATTATCGGGTCCCGAGCGGATCCGGCCAGTCCAAGCACCCTGACGTTCCCGCCAGCGCGAAGGAACCTGCGATCAGAAAATCGTCCGCGCACCTTCCGCGATTGTGCCGTCGATGGCGTAGACGGGCATCAGCCCGGCGGGGCCGCTCGACTTCTGGCAGTGGAAGGTGCCGCCGATCGACATCAACAGCCCCTGGTGATAATCGACGCCCTTGGTCGTCTTCATCGTCACCAGAATCATGTCGTTGATTTTAGGATTGCCGCCGAAACAGCACTGAGCGTTGTCCTTCACCAACAGGAACGTCTTCAGGTTGCGCGTCTCGTTCGTGGGATACATGTAGCCTTTGATGAAGACCTGTTTGCCGTCGAGGGCCTTCACGTCGGGGTTAAAGATGTCGGGATTGCCCTTGGTGATCGCGAACCCCTTGTTCGAGATGTCGTCGGTGAAATTCAGCCGGCGATAACCCTCGGGAACCTCGGTGCGGTATCCATAGGCCCAGATCCCCGCGCTCGACGAAAAAAAGACCAGCGACATCACAAAGCCGCTCACCGCCAGCCACATGCCGCCATACTCACCGCGGGCCTTTCGCAAACGCAGGATGCAGATGCCTGCCACGATAATGCCCACCAGCCCGATCGGGATCACGAGCAGTCCCAGAAACCCGAGCGCCGACACCAGCCCCAAAAAGAAGCTCAGGGGCGCCAGCAACGGCACCGGACGATAACCGAATTCGTTGGTCGAGCTGGCGGTCGTGGTTGGAAGCGGTTGCCCCGAGAGCACCTCTGGCTGCGTAACGGTCGATTGGGACATCGGGAAAGTCACCTCAGAAACCGACAAAAACGCATTTGGATGAATCGGAAAGAAATCCAGCGGCAGGATGAGGCCCGGCTGGCGGTTTTTCCATCATACCAACCCGAATTACGCCCGCCACCCCCTGCCGCTCGATCCAAAACAGGGCCACCGCTCTTCGGCCCTGATGTAACGTCAATATCAGTCTTACCTTAGGCGACACCTGTTCTGGTGCGGCCATCGCCGGCGCGCGCCCACTCTGTACCAACGCGGGCGGCGGCCTTCCAGTTAGACGCACCGCAGCCGCCAAGCGTTGGATGGGAATCGCCAAATCATGGTGCTCAGCAAACCCCTCACCCCCAGCCCCTCTCCCGCCAGGGGCGAGGGGAGAAAAAGCGCAGGCGTGGCGCTAGGGGCGTTGACACAGAAGTCTTCCCCCCTCGCCCCTGGCGGGAGAGGGGCTGGGGGTGAGGGGTATCCGTCGACTTGTTCCCCACAAACTGATCTCGGCAGCTCGATCGTGGCGTGGTATGATGAGAATTGAGGAAATAATTTGATCTCCGCAGACGGAGACGCGTAAAGCGTCACAAGTCTCTTAACGAGAGCCGTCGCCCGGATCTGGGCGATGGCTTTGTTTGTTTAAAGGCCTCCAGA
>DASPSM010000337.1:0-5350 GCA_035623955.1 Planctomycetaceae bacterium | reverse complement strand
TGCACGCAGGCCATCGGAATCTCATCGTCTGGCCGGCCGGAGTCCAGCGGTAGCGACCAGCGCACGATTCCTGCCGGCGCGTCGATCCAATAGACGCCGCGCGAGTTCTCAACTTCAACCGCCGACGGCACCGCTTCCAGTTGCCGGTCGAAATGACGAACAACGGATCCCGGGGGCAACGGCGCATGAAACCGCGCCTCGAAGGCGTTTGCGCCGACGCGACGAAGGTCGGTCGCCGACCTTGCGTCGATTAGGATGCGCCGCGGTGTCAAACACAGAGCGACGACGACGACCATGGTGATGATGGTCGTCGTCCAGAATCCAATCGCCCATTTCGCGGCAGACGATCGCCTCGAGGAGCTGACTGTCGCCCTCGGATTATCTCCTCCGGCGCTACTCGAACTGGAGGTTGTCGATTCTGTCATGCCGCTTCCTTGACGTCGGACGGATCGGAACATTCAAGGACTGCGGGAGGTTGCGCGACAAAGGCATAGACGCCCGCGTCAATGTGCGACGTCGATCCCCGGGCTCGCATGCAGTACGCGATCATTCCGCCAGCGAAAGTCAAAATCGACGTGCAAAGGCAGAGGGTGGAAGAAACGACAATCGTCGACGAGTCGCGGGCAAAGACAATCACGAAAGCCGGCGCGATCATCGGAACGGCGGCTAGCAGGAGGAACGCCTTGAGGGGGTTATATCGCAGGATGCAGTGCGTGAGGATTTGCAGCGACCGGAGCGTATCGCGGAAGTAGCGAACTTTGCTCTTGCCGACGCGCGGATGGTAATCGATTCCCACGAACTTGACGGCCGATTGCTCGCAGATGAGAGCCACGGTAATTGAGGTCGTGAACGAAAAACCCGAACAGACGAAGTCAAAGTATTCCAATGCCCGTGATCGGCGAATGAAGCGGAATCCCGAGTTTGCGTCGAGGATCGTCGTTCCCGTCACGTAGCTCACCAAAGTCAACTGCCACCAACGCGCCAGTCGTTTGAAAAACGATCCGTGAAAATGCCGGCCCGTGCGAGCGCCGATGACCATGTCGAACACGGCCGCGTCCTCGAGCAACCGCGGCATCTGCTCGATTGGATAACTCCCGTCGCCGTCGCAAATGATCACGAACTCATGAACGGCCGCGGTGATTCCTGTTTTGAGCGAGTTTCCGTATCCGCGATTGTAGGGGTGTCGCAGAACACGAGCCCCGGCGGTTCCCGCTACAAGCGCCGTCCCGTCGGTTGAGGCGTCGTCGACCACGACTATCTCAAACTCGCAACCGAGCGATCGGGCTACCTCGGCCGCCTTGGAGACGACGGCTCCAATGCACGCGGCCTCGTTGTACGCCGGGATCACAATCGAGACTCCGTGATCGACGCCCCGATCCTGCTGGGCGGACGACAATTCCAGCCCCCCGACGACGGCGAATCCCTTTCGCGCGTGTGTGGGTCGGAAGCGATCAGGCTGCTTCATCTTTTTCCCCCCGGTCGAGGATGAACGATTACGCGGCACGCGGCGCGAGCTTGGGCTGAGCTTTCGGTCGATCGCCGGTCAAATTCGCCGCTTTCGTCGTCTGGAATTGAGAGCGCAACGGGAACGCGGACAGCACTTCTCGCTCCCACAAACCGAGCATGAAAAGTCCCCACAAGCTGTATTGGTGCCGCCGCTCTCCCCGAAGGAACTGCCGCCAAAGCGGTTCGATTCCGCCCTTCCATGGCAATCCCAGGGACTCAAGGCGGCCGCTCGAAAGCACGTCCTGAACCATCGCCCGCAGCGTCCCGCGCATCCAGACATCGGTTGGCGAATTGAAGCCGGATTTCCGTCGGTCGACGATCGCGCGAGGCATCAGTCGTCGCGCCAGCGCGCGGACCGCCTGTTTTCCCTGAAACAGGGAGAGCTTGAACGGCTGCGGAAGCCGAGCTGCGAACTCGACGACACGGTGATCGAGAAACGGACTACGGCACTCCAACGAAGCTGCCATCGACGTCCGGTCGACCTTGGTCAGGATGTCATCGACCAGCCACGTGCAGCAGTCGACGTACAGAAAGCGGTCCAGCCAATCGGCGTCGCGAACCCGGTTAAAGTGCTCCCGGAACACGTCGAGCGGTCGATAATCGCGGACGGCACCGTCCAAGCTTTGCGCCAGGTTCCCCGACAATTTTCCGGTGCTGTTGATCTCGCGCCACAAATAATGGGCATCGGCCGGCGACAGGGCCAAACCGCGGCGAAACTGCTGCCAGCGAAATTTGCGGCCGAGCTTTGCTCCTCGCTCGAAGGAGAGCGCGATGAGCGCGTCCAGCACGCCTCCGATCGGCAGTCGCAGCCGGTTAATCCAGCGCTTGAGCCTGTCGGCCTGATAGGTCGCATATCCGGCAAACAGCTCGTCGGCGCCGTCTCCGGTTAGACAAACCGTCACCGAGCGCCGCGCATGGCGTGCCAGCTGAAACATTGCGATCGACGAGTCATCGCCAAGCGGCACGTCCATGAGCCGGGCAAACTCCGGCAACTCGTCCGCGACCGGCTCCCCAATTTGTTCCGGGTGATGTCGCGTTTGGAAATGCCGCGACGCCAGCCGTGAATAGTGACTTTCGTCATAAGCCGCCGCCGCAAATTCGACCGAGTAGGTGAATAATTCGCCGCCGCGAAATCGTCGCATCATGCCGACAACCGTGCTGCTGTCGACTCCGCCTGACAAAAACGCCCCCAGCGGCACATCGCTGTACAGGCGAATGCGTGTCGCATCGGCCAAAAGAGCATCGAATTCGCCGGTCGCGGCGCGCGCCGACTGCGGTTCGATTTTCGGCGCCAGGATGTGGTCAGCCAGATCCCAATAGCGCCGTGTCCGCCACGCGTGATGCCGATACAGCCCGCAGCAGCCCGGCGAAAGCTGAGTTACGGCCTGGAGCATCGTCCGCGGCGACAGGACGTAGTTGAGACGCAAGTAATCGACGATCGCATGAGGATCGACGCGGGTGTCGACCAACCCGCACGCCAACAGCGGTTTTAATTCCGATGCAAAGGCGAGTGCGCCGTCCGCCAAATGGGCCAGAAAGAGAGGCTTTTTTCCCAATCGGTCTCTGCCGAGGAAAAGGCTTTGTTCCGTCGCGTCGTAGAGGGCAAACGCGAACATTCCATTCAGACGTTCAACGACCGCGGCGCCCCATTCGATATATCCGTAGAGCAAGACCTCCGTGTCGCCGCTGGTGCGGAAGATGTGCCCGGCCGATTCGAGATGTCGCCGCAGCTCACGACAGTTGTAGATCTCTCCATTGAAGACCACGGCGGTTTGTCCGCTTGGATCCCAAAATGGCTGGTCGGCCGATGCACGCGTGTCGACAATGCTGAGACGCCGATGTGCCAAAACGATATTCTCGGCACAATAGACGCCCGCCGCGTCGGGTCCGCGATGACGCATCACGTCGATCCAAGAGCGGACAAGCGCTTCCTCCGCGGTTCGCCCGACGATTCCGAAGATTCCGCACATCCGGATAGCCTTCGTGCGCCGGGTCAAACGCGCGCTGCGGGATCTCTTGGACTTGCAATCGCAACGACTGAAAGCCCGAAGAATCGCCGAAACAACAGATCCGTCCGCTGAGCCAAGGGAACCATGACTCGATCGTAAATCGCGAGTTGCGCATTCACCGTTGCGGAATCCAACGGGCGCTGCGGCAGAAAGCGGTGATTGAGCCACCATCCCAGCCCGCCGAGCGCGTTGATGTAAAACGAGCGCTCGACTTGCCAACCAGAGCAGTCGAGCGCATCGGCGAGCGACCGTCGCGTGTAGCGGCGGAAATGGCCGGCTTGTTTGTCGAGGTAGCCATAAAGCCGCGGATGCGCTGGAACGATAATCGCGAGTTTTGTCGCAGGACCGACGGAGCCGCGAAGGGCCCCCAGTGCCGCGACGTCGTCCGCGATGTGCTCAAGCACGTTTGACGTGAAAATCGAGCGAACCTGATGCCGTAGAAGTCCTCGAATGCTCGCCGGGTCGTTCAAGTCGACGCGAACGGTCGAGAGCGCTGCTCCCGGGAACTTCCGGTGCACCTGTTCCAGGCACGTTTGGTCGAGGTCGCAGGCGACGACGGGGCCGTGTTGCAACAGGAATCCGGTGTACGTTCCAAAACCGACGCCGACCTCCAGGATCGGGGCTTGCAGCCACGGCTTGACGCACGCGTAGAGGGAATGCGCGTAGCGGTGGGCCGACCGCATGGCCGGTGTCATTGTCGCGGCACCAATGGGGAACAGCCGGCTGGTCGCCAGCATGGCGCCCGAGTCTTCCATGACTAATGGCGTGCTCATAGAGCCAAACGACTGATGGCGCCCCGCAAGACAAGAGGCCACTGTTTGGCAGCGGGGACGCATGATTTGAACGGCTCGTTCTGGCCGTTCGATTCAGTAAACTGGTTATGGCCGTTCGATTCCTCAAATGAGTAATGCTCTGTGTAAATCGCCCAACGTGACAGGAGTCGCGGACGCCAGCTGCAATTCGGGCAAGGCTTTTTTGGGCGATCCCGGGGGACCGTCGGGCAGCAACCCGCGAGGTTCCTTCGGACTTCCTCATGGATCGGAACCCAATGAAACGCGCGCTGAGGCGAGTCGGAACGACAGGCAATTCCCGACGTTGAAGGCGATTAGCCTGCCTGGACAAGTTTCAGTCGGGCGCCGCGCTGTCTGGCGCTGCGACGAGTGAAGCCTAGCGCCGAAGTCTCGGCTGGCTTGCTGTCGGCTTTCTTCGGTTCGCGTTGGGCTAGCCGCGCAGAAGGGAGCTGCCGCCCGGATCGATATCTGAGGCGCTGATCAAGGCTTGCCACTCAGGTAGGCCTGCATCCAAATCCCGAGTAGCGTTCCTCAAATGGAACCGTTTGAGAAACCACGAGTTTCTGAAACTCGACCGGGCGAGATTGACTCGCCGCTGTCCGAAATTGAACGGAGCGCGCGTGGCGACAATGCGCCAACTGGCGCTTACCAATTCCCGCAAATGGGTCGTTTTTGGCCGATTGCAAAAACGGTTGTGATTGCGTTGCGACGCCGGATGACACGACCCGCGCTGGCGGTTTCAGTCCGACGCAGAGACGAGCGCTCGCAACAACCAACCACGCTCTGATCGCGTGGACCGAGGACAAGATGAGGCGTCGCTCCGGAAGTCGGGAACCGAGCCGTACGGCTCGGAGGTTGGTGCGATCGAGCATGAGCATGAAAATCGCTACGACCTGATGCAGAGGCCTGCGGCTACTTCGTTCGGCCGTCCACCTCAATCCATAGGGGCCACTTGGGGTCGTTCTCGAGACGGCTCAGGAACATCTTGCTCCACACCCACGGCAAAACCCAAGCCGCACGAGTGTCGACGGCGTGGCGGAAGTG
>DASPSM010000332.1:0-5459 GCA_035623955.1 Planctomycetaceae bacterium | reverse complement strand
AGCCGCGGCAGTTTAATCCCAAGAACGGCTGCTTGCAGCGTATCCATCCGCGAGTTCACGCCTTGCAGGACGTGAATGTATTTCTCGCGTTGACCGTAGTTTCGCAGCCAAGACACTTTCTGAGCGATCCCAGGATCGTTGCTGCAGACAAGCCCCGCGTCGCCCAAGGCGCCGAGATTCTTCCCCGGATAAAAGCTGAAGCAGCCAACCTTTCCCAAGGTACCGCACGGACGTGCGTGATACGTGGCCCCGTGAGCTTGCGCAGCGTCTTCGACTACGTGCAGCCCATGGCGGGCAGCGATTGCCAGAATCGGGTCCATTTCGGCCGGTTGCCCGGTCAGATGCACCGGAATGACGGCTCGCGTCCGAGGCGTGATCGCCCCTTCGATCTGCGCGACATCGATATTGAATGTGCTTGGATCGCAATCGACCAAGACGGGACGGGCGCCGATGCGACTCACGGCCAGCGCCGTGGCAATGAAGGTATTGGCGGGGACGATCACTTCGTCGCCAGGCCCGACCTGCAGCGCCAGAAGCGCGAGCGTGAGGGCGTCGAGGCCATTGCCAACCCCGATGGCGTGCTCGACCCCCAACCACTGTGCGAAGGCCGACTCGAACTCGCCCACGGCTGAGCCGAGGATAAAGTCGCAGTCAGCCACAACGCGCCGAAAGGCCAGGCCGAGCTCGTCCTCGAGCGAGTGGTGCTGCGCGCGCAGATCCACGAGCGGAATGACTTCGGACGCTTGTGCTCTTTCTTGCGAATGGGCGTCTGTCGTCGCGGGCGCCTTTGCAATCGACATCATCAGCCTCCCGTTGTCGTTCCAGTGAGAGCGCTCTTGCCGGCGTTTTTTGCTGCGCTATGATCTCGACTTCGAGGCGCGCGGGCGCGACTTTCCATCGCGTTGTTGCGCAATGGACCGGTCGCCTCGTGGGATCACAGGGGCGCAGGCTCCCCCTTGACGGAGTGACTCGCAAATCGCTGACAGGACCGAAACAACGTCGGCGGAAAACGGTCCGTCTGACTGCTCGACATGGCCCGTTTGCACCGCGCGCAGAAAACTCGCGTCCTGCGCACGCAGTGGTTCCACCGCCGGAATCTGAGGCAATCGCACCTCTCCGTCCCATGTGACTGCCTTGAAGTGCCTGCTCCGCGATCTTTCCTGCGTCAGACGTGCGCCACGATCGAAAACTGCCAGGGGATTCTTGGGAACGAGGTCATTCCAGGTCGCCATGCGGCGGCTCCCGACGACCGTCAGTTGCCGCACTTTCTCAGGATCGAGCCAGCTCACACGCAAGGAAGCGAGCCGTCCTCGAGGATACCGGAGATGGACATCAGCGACGTCTTCGACCCCTGGCTGGAGCCAGGCCTGTCCGATTGCCGCGACGCTTTCCGGCAGCTCGCCCAACAACCAATTGAAAATCGAGACATCGTGCGATGCGAGATCGTAGACAACTCCGACATCGCTGCGGATCGGCCCCAGGTTCGCACGAATAGAGGCGAGATGTCGCAGTTCGCCCAGCTCGCCGGAGTCTATCAGGTCTTTGAGGACTTGCAGGCCTGGGCTGAACAAAAATGTGTGGCCTGTCATCAACACGCGCTCGACATGTTCGGCCAAGGAGACGAGCTCGCGCGCCTCGTCGGCCTGTGTGCACAGAGGCTTCTCGCACAGCACGTGTTTCCCGGCACGAAGTGCCGCCGAGACGATTTCGGCGTGCGTGACAGTCGGGGTCGCAATCACGACTGCGTCAATTCGCGGATCATCGAGGACAGCGGACAGATCCAGCTCCCGGCGCACTTCCGGGAAGTGCTCGGCGACCCAGTCAAGCCGCTGCGGATCGTGATCGACGGCGGTCAGTTCCACTCGCGAGATCGGCTCGCAGGATGGCAGTGCGACCCGAGCATGGTTCGTCGCAACCGCGAGTTTGCGGATGCTTAGACGAGTCTCGTCTAAGAGTCGCTCGCTGAGAACTCTGAGATGGTTCGGCCCCCAATAGCCGCAGCCGATAACGGCGCATCCCAGAATTGGCGAATGGTCTCTCGGGCCCGCCATGCGATGTCCTTCGAATCGGAGTTCCGATTTCCATCGCATGTCCCCAGCGATCGGAAACGAGACGCTACGCTGTTCGGATCTCGCGGCAGTTACCCCCTTGCAACCCACCGGGAGATCTACGGGATGATGGTGTCAACCACTCGAATGACGCAAAGCTAAAGCCAGTTTAGCAAGAAGTGCGCCGCGCTGACATCCCCCGATCTGGCTGGACCACGCTGGAGTGCAGGGGCATCGCCAGGAACCGCAATAAGGCCAACAAGACGTTCCTTCCTTGGTTCTCTCCGACCGAGGCCGAGAAGCGGCGGCCTCGGAACATCGCCATTTCGGGAAATATCTGCCGCGCGAATTGCGCGCGTCGCTCCCAACACGCCGAGATTCCGTCGGTCGACGTGACCGACGCGCGCACGCCCACGGAACCTCCTGATTAGTGACGTTGCGAATAGGCACGAAAAAAAACACGAGAGTCACCGGGCACGGCGCTTGACCGCGTAGCCGTACTGCGTCGGCCAGTTCGACTGCGCGCCCAATTCCGCTTGCGCTTTGAGCGCCCAGTACGGCTCGCGCAGTAATTCGCGGGCGATGAAGACCAGGTCGGCATCGCCGCTGGTGATGATCTCGTTCGCGTGGGTCGCTTCCGTGATCAGTCCCACGGCGCCCGTCATGATTTGTGCCTCCTGGCGGATACGCCTGGCGAAAGGCACTTGAAAGCCTTTGCCCACGGGAATGCGGGCCGTCGGAGTCAGCGCGCCCGAGGAACAATCAACCAGGTCGATCCCCAAGCGGCGCAACTCGGTCGCGAAGACCACCGACTGATCGACGTCCCAGCCCCCCTCGACCCAGTCCGTCGCCGAAATTCGCACAAACACAGGCAGTTCGGCCCGGACGGCCGCTCGCACGCGCTGGCAGACGCGGAGCGGAAACCGCATCCGGTTTTCCAGGCTGCCGCCGTACTGGTCCGTGCGCCTGTTGCTGAGCGGCGACAGGAACTCGTGCAACAAATAGCCGTGCGCATCGTGCACCTCGATCAACTTGAAGCTCGCCGCCAGCGCGCGCCGGGTAGCCTGCTCAAACGCCGAGACGATGCCGCTGATCCCGGCTTCATCGAGCTCGACCGGCGGAGGGTCGCCCTCCTTGAACGGAAAGGGGCTGGGCGCGACCACCCTCCAGCCGCCGCTCTCGGCCGTCGTCAGCCGCGCGCCGCCCAGCCAAGGCGGCTCGCAGCTCGCTTTGCGCCCGGCGTGGGCCAGTTGAATGCCGGCGATTGCTCCCTGCGAATGCACGAATCGCGCGATCCGGGCCAGCGGCTCGATGTGCTGATCGCCCCAGATGCCCATGTCTTTGGGCGTGATGCGTCCTGCGCGCGTAACCGCGCTGGCCTCGATCACGACGAGACCGACTCCGCCAGCCGCCCGGCTGCCCAAATGGACGAGATGCCAGTCGTTGGCGAGGCCGTCGTCGGAACTGTACTGACACATGGGCGACATCACGATTCGATTGCGCAGCGTGATGCTCCGAATCGTCAGCGGACTGAGTAGATCGATTTCAGGGACCTCACGATCGTGTTGGGCGCCCGCGGCGTGTCCATAGAGCGAATCTCAGGCAGACATCTGCGCAATTCGATGCGTCGATCGACGACTTCGTGGTTTCTAATCCCGGTTGCAGGGCGCCGGCAAGGCTGCGCATGCGCAGTGATCCAATCGGCATCGCTACATCAACTCGCGCGGCTGCCCGCGGTAAAAACGCCGAGCACAGCCCTTTCCCATGGGTCGTCCGTCTGTCATGCTGCTTTGGGCGGCGTCAACGGGTGAAGGCAAGAGCAACAGTGCTATGAACATTCTTGTTTGCATGAAGCAGATTCTCGATCCGGAGATCCCGGCTCGGGACTTTCGCATCGATAGTGTCAGGCGCGAGGCCGAGCGCGGGAGCGCGGCGCTCGTCACCAACATCTTTTGCGAAAACGCGCTCGAGACGGCTTTGCAATTTCGAGAGGCCCACGGCGGCAAGATCACGGCGCTCTCCTGCGGGAGCGAAACAGCCGAGGAAGTCCTGAGAAAAGCGCTGGCCCTGAGGGCCGACGACGCGGTCCTGATCACGAGCCCGGCGGCTCAACCCGATCCCCTGTTCGTGGCCCAGACGCTGGCGGCCGCCATCCGCAAGATCGGCGCGTTCGACGTCGTGCTCGTCGGCCGCGAGGCAGGGGACTGGGGCGCGGGGCAGACCGGCGGACTGCTGGCCGAAGAGCTGGGCGTTCCGTGCATCTCGTTTGCCGAATCATTCGAGCCGGCGCCCGAGCCCGCAAAAGTCCGCGTCAAACGCCAGACCGACAGCGGCTTTGAGGTGCTCGAATCGGCCACGCCGCTGGTGGTGACGATCACCAACCACGAGCACAACGTCCCCCGGATTCCGAAGACCCGCGACGTCATGCAGTCGTATAAGAAACCGCTGACGAAATGGAACGTGTCCGACTTGGGAATCGATCCGCTCACGTCGAACAACTACTACAAGGTCGCGGAGCTCTTCATTCCGCAAAAAGAGACCCGCTGCGAGTTCATTGCGGGTGACACGCTCGAAGCCAAGATCGACGCGTTCGCCAAGCGCGTCACCGAAGTCATCCACTCGATCTAATCCCAGCGAGTGCTGGCACATCACAAACGGATTCGCATGGCCGACTTGGACACCATCATTCGCGAGCGACGCAGCGTTCGTGGCTTCTTGCCGGACCGGCTGGTGCCGCGTCACGTCATTTGCGAAGCGCTCGAACTGGCCCAGCGGGCTCCGTCGAATTGCAATGTGCAGCCCTGGCGGGTGTTCATCGCGTCGGGAGCCGGCTGCGATCGATTGCGAGGCGCCTTGCGGCAGGCTGTCACGACAGGAGTCGCCCCCGCGCCGGACGATCCGGTCGACGAGTTCCCAGGCTCCTATCGCCGCTTGCAAGTCGAATGCGCCGTCGCGCTTTACACCGAGATGGGGATCGACCGCCACGATCAGGCGGGCCGGCTGCGAGCTTTCGCGCGGAATTTTGAATTCTTCGATGCTCCGCACGTTGCCATCGTCTGCATGGAAGAGCACTACAAGCTCGGCGTGGCGCTCGACGTGGGCATGTACGTCCAGACGCTGATGCTGGCTCTTTGGGCCCGCGGCGTCGCCTCTTGTCCCCAGGCCAGCCTGCGGATGTATCCGGCCATCGTGCGACGGGAGCTGAACATTCCGGAATCGCTGCGGATCCTCTGCGGCGTGTCATTTGGCTACGAGGACATTTCGGTGCCCGCCAACCGCACCCGACAGCGCCGCGAGCCGATCGAAACGAATGTCACGTTCGTCGATGCGTGAAGCCGCGTCGGCTTGGGGCGGATTTGGACACTCAGCCCATCGTCTCAATAGCCTCGGCCCGTGGCGGCGCGATAGTAG
>DASPSM010000329.1:0-3716 GCA_035623955.1 Planctomycetaceae bacterium | reverse complement strand
GCATCGATCACCGCGACATCAACACCCAAAGATCGCAGCTCGTCGCGTACGAACGCGACTTCCTGCCCCTTGGTGTCGAGCGTGCCGATCAGGTAGACGGGCATCGAATCGGTCCAAGGTCCAAAGTCCAAGGTCCAAGGTCAGAAATCAAAGAGGCGGATGGCCTTGCCGTTCTTTGACGTTGGAGCTTGGACTTTGGACCTTGGACTAGAGGTTATTCCGGCGTGACGTATGCGGCCGTGATACCGCCGTCGACGACGAAATCCGCGCCGGTCAGGAACGATGAATCGTCGGAGGCGAGAAACAGGGCAGCCTTGGCCATTTCGGAGGCTTCGCCGAAGCGGCCCATCGGGATGTGCACGAGGCGACGCTGTTTTTTCTCCGGCGTATTGAGGAAGTTCATCAACAAATCGGTGCGCAGCGGCCCCGGGCAGAGAGCGTTGACGCGAATTTTCTCGCGGGCATGAATCACCGCCAATTCTCTGCTGAGGGCCAGCACGCCCCCTTTGCTGGCCGTGTAGGCGATCTGAGGCGTCGCCGCCCCCATCAGCGCGACGAACGAGGCCGTGTTGATGATCGATCCCCCGCCGGCCCGGCGCAGCGCGGGAATGCCGAATTTGCAGCCCAAAAATACGCCCTTGAGGTTCACCGCCAGCGTCTTTTCCCAGATCGCTTCACTGGTGCGAACGGCATCGTCGTCGCCGTCGAGCATGATGCCGGCGTTGTTGAACAATACGTCCAGGCGTCCGTAGGCCTTTTCCGCTGCGGCGACCATTCCTTCGCAATCGGCGCTCTTCGAGACGTCAGCCGCGACGAAGTGCGCTCGCCCACCTTCTTTTTGGATGAGTGCCACGGTCTCTTCGCCGCCCGGCTCGTTGAGGTCGACCGCAACAACCGCCGCTCCTTCGCGGCTGAAGAGCAGAGACGACTCGCGGCCGATTCCGCCGGCTGCGCCCGTAATCAACGCCACCTTACCGTTGAGTTTCATGAATCTCCGTCATCCGCTCCCGTTTCTGAACAATTTGACCGCGCTCATCGCTCTAACCATACGAGCGTATCGCCCATTTCGCGATCGATCCACGCCGGCGACGCAAGCTCTCCTTCGACCAGGTCCGCGGCGAGAATCGGCCCCATTGCCGCGCTGTTTCGGCAGGGATAGACTCAATTTTGGAAAGCATCGCTCTTTACGGGTCTTCGGAGAGAATTGCCATGAAAACCCGCGTACTGATTACGGCGGCCGTCGGCACTCTCGGCGCGGTGTTGTTGACAGGATGTATGCAGTCGCTCTCCGAGCAGGTCAAGGGCGATCCGAACATCAACATCAAGAAGAGAACCGACGACATCAAGAAATTCGACCCGAAGGCCAAGCAAGAGGTTGACCCGGTCCGCGCCCACGCCGACGATCCGGTACTCGGTCCGGTGCAAATGCTGAGGCCGACGATCAATCGCGTCGAGTTGATGAATATCGAGCACACGCTCGATATTTACAACGCCGCCGAGGGGCATTATCCCCAGAGCTACGAAGAGTTCATGACCAAGGTGATCAAGGGCTACGGAATCACGCTGACGGCTCTTCCGCCGGGCTGGCAGTACGCGTACGACGTCGAGAACCATAAGGTGCTCATCGTCCGCCCCAACGATGCCGGCCCCAGCGCGAAGGCAGCGCCGGCGGGGAAGAAGTAGGTTTCGCAGCCCCCATCGGCGCGACTCCTCGCTTTTACGTTCCCGCTGAAGGCCCGCGCTCGAAATCCGGTGTACGCCCGCTGAGCGCACAGCCGGCAAAATCCCTAGAGGCCGTTGAGGAGGCGCCCGCTCACTTGGCGATTCGCCGAGCCTAAGCAGAAACTTTAGCTCGGCGGCACGCGTTTTTGTCGCTGTCGGGGCGAAAAAGTTGACTGGCGCTGCCATTGCCCTAGCTTTTCTTGTTTCGCCCTGCCGTCGACGCGACCATCTCCGCCCCACGACGATGCCCAAGGTGTTGACCCAAGGCTCCGATGGTTCGATGAGCACACAACTGACGACGGATCCGACCGGTCCCGAAGTGGCTTCTCCGTCCGACGACCGAAGTCGCCCGCAGGATGGCCCTAAGCGCACCGCGGCGATCTTCCGACGCGAGCCGTCGCAGGCCGGGGCGCTGGCCGCGCGCTTTCGGGAAGCGGGCGTCGAAGCGATCTCTCTCGAGAGTGCCGAGGCGCTCCGCGGGCTGTTGGGCGCAACGGACGTGAACCTGCTCGTTTTGGACAACGAGCTCGACGGATTCTTCAGCGGCTTGGAAGTTGTCAAGAAGCTGCGGGCGTCACTCGTCCGCATTCCCGCGATTTTGCTCAGTCAAAATAGCGAGTCGGGCTCAATCGATGCCAAATCGGCCGGAGCCGTCACGGTCGTCGATGCCGCGACCGACGAGGCGTCGATCGTCAAGACCGCTCTGGGAATTCTCGAGCAGAGTTCCAACGATTCTCAAGGCATTCCTGACCGCGCGCGAGCCATCGTCGAGCGGCAGAGCGACCTGCCGATCCTCTCGCAGCTGACGATGCAGCTCTTGCAATATTTGGAAATGCCGCCGGAACAAGTCCCCGCCGCCGATTTGTGCCGCTTGATCTCGGTCGACCCGCGCGCCATGGCCGTTTTGCTCAAAGCGGCCAATGCTTCGTCGAACGGAGTTTCGCGCTCGATTACCAATGTCGCCGACGCGGTGCGCGTCCTGGGGGTGCGCCCGACCATCGGCCATGTGCTCAACGCGGCAGTCACCTCGGGGCTCGGCGCACTCTCGAAGAGTCTGCCCAGCGAGCTGCAGTCCTGGCACGCTCGCCGGGGGATGTTCATCGCGTGCACGACGTCGAGCTTCAGCCAGGAGCTTGAAAGCCGCTCCGATGAGGCCTCTTTCCTCTTGGGAATTTTGCAGGATGTCGGAATCTTGGCCCTCTTGCGGGGATTCCCCCGGCAGTATCCCGCGGTGCTCAAACGCTGGCGAACGATCGGCCAGCTCAAGCTTCCCGCGCTGGAGCAGGCGGAATTCGGCTGCACGCACGCCGACGTGTCAGCCGCCATGATGGAGCGCTGGGGCATGCCGGCCTCGTTTCTTCCGCCCGTGCTCCATCATCTGAAATCGCAAGAGCAGGCGACCGACCTGGGAATCGATCCGGCCCTGCTTCGCGTCATGACCGTTGCCGAGACGCTGGCCGACATGATCGAGCTGCCCCACCCAAGCCGACGCCATGCTCTCAACGCGGTCCTTGCCGAATACGGTGCCGAGAAGGCCTCGCTTTGCATGCGGTCACTCAGCCGGGCGTCTGTCAAAGCGTACGAGGCGTTCCAATTGCTCTCGCTCCCTCTGCCGAACGCGGAACAGCTGGAGACGGTCGTCCGCTCGACGATCGCCAACACTCTGGCCGGAGTCAGCAACGACATTGCGGCCACTCCTGTCGAGGCATAAGCGCCGCTTCGCCGCAACGCGACCCACCTTGCCGTTATACGGACCGCAGGAAGGCCAGCAGATCGGCCAGCTCGGCTTCGGGAATCTGAGTGCTGCCAGGGTGCCGGTGGACCGCGAAGACATCGCGTAGCGATGTGGTCCGGCCGTCGTGAAAAAACGCGCTCCGCTGCCCCACTCCCCGCAACGAGGGGGGATTGAACTGCCGATTGCCGAGCTCGTCCGCCAACCCGACGTCGTAGACGCGCGGCGACGTGAATGTGGGAGGGACGTGGCAACGATCGCA
>DASPSM010000803.1:0-3179 GCA_035623955.1 Planctomycetaceae bacterium | reverse complement strand
CCGAAAAAATCCCCCTGCTCGACCTCGATCCGATCTTCCGCCAGCATGCGGGCGAAAACTTGATGGTCAGCCGCTTCGACGCCCACCCGAACGAGCGCGCTCACGCCATCGCGGCCGAGGCGATCGAGAAAGACCTGCTGGCGGACCTTGTGCGGCCCGCTCAGCCGTGATCCAACCGAGCGCAAGACGAGTATGACTTCCCGAGGCGCGGCGACTGAAATTCCGTCCGAGCGGAGGCGAGCGCTCCTGCGGTTCTGGCTCCCCGTCGCGGGGCTTCTCGCTATTCAGGCCGGTTTGGGAATCAGCGCGGCAAACGAGCTGACGCCGACGCACGACGAGTATTGGCACTTGCCGATTGGCCTGTTGAATCTCGAGACGGGCCGGTTCGATTTCGACGATCTCAATCCGCCCTTGTGCCGCGTGCTTGCCGCGTTGCCCCTCACGCTGACCTCGGCTCGCACGGGCCCTCCGGACGTCCACCACGAGCCACAAGAATGGGGCGACCTCTTCATTGCGGAGAATCGCGAGCATTACGATCGCTGGTTCCTGCTCGGCCGCTCGATGATCGTTGGGCTATCGGTGCTGGCAGGCCTCGTTCTCGCGGTTTGGGCGCGGGAGCTATTCGGTAACGGCGCGGGCGTTCTGGCGGCCCTCTTTTGGGGGTTTGAACCGAACCTGATTGCTCACGGTTCGCTGGTCACGACCGATATGGGGGCGGCCGCTTTCTTTGTCTTTACGCTCTATGCGGCTTGGAAATTCGCCCGACGACCCGGTTGGCCGACTGCGTTAGTTTTCGGCGGACTGTTGGGCCTAGCGCAACTGGCGAAATTCACTTCGCTGGTTCTCTATCCAATCGCGATTGGAGTCTTTGTGCTGGCGATGCTCGATCGCACGCAGACGGCGTCGCCCCGTTCCGCGGGGGCTGCACGGCGGGGGATTTTCAGACTTGTTGGGATGTGCCTCGCGGCGCTTGCGCTTAGCCTGGTCGTGTGGAACTCCGGCTACTTGTTCCGCGGCTCGTTTTCCAAGCTCGAAAGCTACGATTTCCAAAGCCGCGCGCTGAAAGCCGTCGTGAGTCGCCTGGGGGGCCTTCGCCGCCTGCCTGTCCCGCTACCGCGCGACTACGTGACCGGATTGGATCATCAGCGGCGGATCATGGAACAGAAGCATCCGGTATTTCTCGACGGGCAGTGGAGTGAAGAGGGGTTCCCTGGCTATTACGCCTGGGCGATGTTCTACAAACTGCCGCACGCGCTGCAGTTTTTGTGCGTGCTGGTCCTGTTTTGGCTCGTCGTGCCAGGCGGGCGGGCGCGCCGGCCGGCGCTGCAGGCCGCCATTCTCCTGCCGGCGGTCGTCGTGCTGGCGGTTGCGGAAAGTTCGCCTATGCAGCTGGGAATCCGCTATGTGTTGCCGGCCGTTCCGTTTACCATCCTTTTCGCGTCGCAGGCGGCCGGCTGGCTGGATTTCAAACAGTATCCAGTGCGAAGTCTGGCGACGCTGGCGCTGGCAGGGGCGATGCTATTGTCGATTCGCTATCACCCCGAGCACCTTTCGTACTTCAACGAACTGGCGGGCGGGCCACTCGGCGGACGCGAGCATCTGCTCGATTCCAATCTGGATTGGGGGCAGGATCTCGGCCGGCTGAAGAAGTATCTCGACGGGCAGCCCGCCCGCAGCGGCGCCGGCAGTGAAATCGGGCTGGCCTATTTCGGCACTGTGCCGCCGGGTGCATTAGGCATTCGGTACCAGATCCCGCCGGGGAATGTCCCGCAGCCCGGGCGCTACGCCGTGAGCGTCAACTTCGAGCAAGGGAGGCCGCACTGGGTCCGCATGCCCGACGGAAAAATTCAGCCCGTCGACATCGGGCAGTTTGCCTACTTCAGCTCTTTTCAGCCCGTGGTGCGAATCGGATACTCGATCGACGTCTTCGAGCTGACGGATCGCGACGTCGCCGAGTGGCGCCGCAAGATGGCTCAGGCCATGCGCCCCTGACCAGACCGATCCAAGTCGACGCAGGCGGCGATGACATCACGCTCACGCGCCTTTCCGGCGAGCGCGGCTCCGCAGTCCAGTCCCAGCGCGCCGCGATAGCCGATGGCATCGAGAGTCGCGAGCAGACGCGGGATCTCAATGGCAGTCCCCCGCTTTTTCCAGCCGGCAACGTTGCCAAGCTGCACGTGGCCCAGCACGTCGGACACGTCCTCTAACAGCTTCGGCACATCTTCGCCGGCCATCGCTTGCTGGCTGACGTCGATCAGGAGGCGGCAGGAAGGGGTCTTCACCACGCGGCACAGCGCCGCCGCCTGCCTGGCCGAGCGCAAGAACAATCGCGAGCTGCCCACTCCGTGATCGATCGGCTCAAGCAAAAGCACGATTCCGCGTCGCGCGCAGAGATCGGAACACTGGCTCACGAGCTCAATTGCATTTCGTCGCTGCTCGCGCAGATCGAGGCTCGCATCGCGCTGCCCCGGCACCACGCTGAGGGCTCGGCCGCCAACGCGATCTGCCACCTCCGTGGCGAACTGCAGCTGGCGCATGACCTCGAGTCGCAGGTCCGGACGACCGGAGGCAAACGTCGCGCGGCCGAAATCAACGATGCCCGTGAAACAAGCCAGCGACATCCCGCGGCGGGTCAATTCCCGGCCGATTTGACGCTGCAGGGCGGGCCGCTTGGCCCGCAGGCCCGTGTCCTCGATCGAGCGGAATCCGTCGTCGGCAAGGAAGCGAATCTGGTCCAGCGGCTCCGATCCGGCGTGGTGGCGAAACATGCCCAATTGGGGCGCGTAATTGCGGCTAAAGCGGCGTGACGGGCTCCAATTGCCGCGGGAGGCTGTCGCTGCCGCGGCTAGCGAAAGAGCCCCGGCCGAGCCGATCTCCAGAAATTCGCGTCGGTTCAGCATCAAATCGTTCTTTCCACCTGTCGTTTTTCCGCCGGCGGGCCTGCCGGACGCTTTCGCCGCAAATCCAAGCATCCCGGCTCGACAGCCCCCTTGCAAGGCAATTCCACCGTCCGAATTCTGTGTCGTTTGAGTTAATGACCGCCCGTGGCTGCGGTTTCGGTGGCAGGAGGCAAAATTCGTCATGCGGCCACTTTTGCGACAGCATAGCCCGGCACTGGCCCGACTGTGCCAATTTGAAGTGCTTGGACCGGAGGAAGAACGGCGCCTTTTCCGGTCGCT
>DASPSM010000315.1:0-4415 GCA_035623955.1 Planctomycetaceae bacterium | reverse complement strand
TGTCGCGCCGGCAGCACCGGTCTCTTTTTCTTCGGCGACGATCCGGAGGGGCTGGCCGCCGTAGCCAACGTCGCCGACGCGACGGCCCGCGAGAAGTTCTCGAGTTGGTCCGGCATCAGCGGCCGCGACGGACACGTGTTTACGGCGCCGGTCGGCTCATACCAGCCCAATCCGTTCGGGCTCTTCGACATGCACGGCAACGTCTGGGAATGGTGCCGCGACTGGTTCGGCGAGAACTACTACGCGAAGTCGCCCGAAAAGGATCCGACAGGTTCGCCGACCGGCACCGTGCGCGTCTTCCGCGGCGGCAGCTGGTACGACGCGCCCAGCCTTTGCCGCTCGGCCTTCCGCTACTGGGACGTGCCGACGTATCGCGATTATTTCCTGGGTTTCCGCGTGGCGGCCGATCTGCCGATGCAGTGACCAGGGGCATGCCCCTGGACCGGTGCGGCTTACCCGTCTTCAGATCCAGCACGGTGCGAGCCGCGGGCGCTCCGCAGCGCTTGAAGCACGCTATCACTTCGCCGAGTTTCGCGAGTCCACCCGAATCGTTCTGATGGGGCCGAATCCGTCGTTCGGCCAGGTCGGTGGCGCGACCAGTTTGCCGTCCGGTGCCTGAATGAAGGGCGTCACGTTTTTTTCGGGCCGGGTCGGGCTCGGCGCCTCGCCCGCGCGCAGCTGGGTGAGATAGAACCCCAGAGCAGCTACGAATACGCCCAGAGCAAACCCCACGGTCACCGAAGAGAAACGTCGGATCATTTTTGCGCCTCCTGACAGACTACGTATTTCGCCACGCGCATTGTACTGGTGCTCACAGGCGAGCTGGAAGATGATTTGTACTTGACGCTCACTGCGGGGCGACGGTCTCGCGCTGGCTTTGTTCCCAGGCTTTAGGCGCCGGCAGCGGAGCGGGTGAATACGCGGCCTGTGCCGTCGACTCGCTCTCTCGAAACTGGGCCGCAAGCGCCAGAGCGTCGGCGTGACGCGGGTCGAGTTTCAAGGCTTTCCAGACAAAATCCCTCGACTTCTCGCGCTGTCCTGCTTCCCATGCCGCGTAGGCGACCTGGTAACACTCGTCCGCCGAGAGGTTCTTTCGCAATTCGGCCGCGGCCGATAGCTGCTCGGTGGCCTCGGCCCAGCGATGATCTTTCGCATAAATCTGGCCGAGCGACCAATGGGCTCGGGCCTGCTCGGCCGGAGTGACGCGCTCCGATTCGGCCACGCTCCGCAAGAGGGGCGCGGCCTGACTGGGTTGACCCGTGCGCACAAGCAAATCCGAAATGCGAAGCGTGGCCTCCGTCTCCGTCGGATCGCCCGCCAGCAGGCGATAATAAATCGCCAGTGCGTCCTCGTCCTTGTGTTTGATCTCGGCCAGCTGCCCCTTGAGGAGCTGCGCCTCGGTGTGACTGGGGACTAAGCGCAACGCCGAATCGACCAGCTCTTCGCATTCGGCGTAACGCTGTTCTTTGAACAGGATGCGGGCCAGGTCGAGGTAGGCGTCGGGATCGTCCAGGCCGCGCCGCATCATGTAGCGCAGGTGCTTGACGGCCTCTGCGGTTTCGCCAGCCAGCAACAGGCCACGGCCGACGTCGCGCTGAATTTCGGGGTCATCCGGCGCGACGGCGGCTGCCTTCGCAAGCAGCTCACGCGCCTGCTTCCGGTCACCACGCTCGCACGCTTGCCGCGCTTCTTCCGTCAAGCGCGCGGTTTCTGCTGCCGACCGATGGCTCCAGGGTGGGAGCCACGCGCAACCCGCGGCCAGCGGGATGACCAAGAGGATGGCGAGCGCACGATGAGCCATTGCCCGCGATTCGCAAAAATGGGGCTTAATCCGCGCGCAGGCTTCGCATCGCGAATGCCAACGCGCTGAGGGGAGACTGGGAAATCGGTAAACGAAGGGAAAGCGGAGCAGAAGCTTGAGTCGATGAAGGGAGGGGAATCGTATCAATCGCTCGCCGCTAGCGGAAGAGCGGCCCCGGCCAAGGCTTAAAGTCGGCCAGGTCGCTCAGTCGCAACCTGCTGAACAGCCTCACATAATTGACAACTGATGCGTTTTTTGGGTAGCATCATCCTGGCTCAGTCTATGCTGAGGACGTTGTAACCTCAGCAAGCAGTTTGTTTTGCCCGCCGACGCGCGTCGCCCCCCGGTGCGGCGCCAAGCCGAGTGTTCCCGCCCCGCCACTGACCCTGCCTCTTGAATCGCGAGGAGACGCGTCATGCTGGTAATTCCCGGACAGTACGGTAAGGACACCTGCGACGGCTACAGTCGCCGCGAGCTGCTGCGGGTTGGCGGCTCGGCCCTGTTCGGACTAAGCCTGCCTGGCATTCTGCAGGGCACGGCCCAAGCGGCCAATTCCTCGGACAGCGGCGGCGCCGGAGCCGGCTTCGGCAAAGCGAAGTCCGTGATCCTGCTCTACCTGCAAGGGGGCCCCAGCCACCTCGACTTGTGGGATCCGAAGACCGACGTTCCCGACAACGTCAAAAGCGTCTTCAAGCCGATCAAGACAAAACTTCCCGGCGTCTCATTCACCGAGGTGCTGCCCAAGCTGGCGAAAGTGAACGACAAGTTCACGATGATTCGCTCGATGAGCTACACGCCGATCGGGCTGTTCAACCACACGGCGGCCATTTACCAGATGCTGACCGGCTACACGGCCGACAACGTGAGTCCGTCGGGCCAGCTCGAGCCGCCGAATCCGAAGGACTTTCCGAACTTCGGCTGCCACATCATCAAGCAGCGGCCGCCCGAAGTGCCGATGCTTCCGTACGTGATGATGCCCCGCCCGCTCCAGGAGAGCAACGTGATCGGCAAGGCGGGGACGGCGGGCTTTCTGGGCCGCGCGTACGACCCGTACTACCTGTATCCGCCGGGGGACGACCTGGATATGGCCAAGATGGACCATATCAGCATCGACGACCTGGTGCTCCGCAAGGATGTTCCGCTGGCGCGCCTCGAGCGCCGGGCCCATCTCCGCGACATGGTCAACAGCAGCCTTCGCGACCTCGATCAGGCCGTGAAGAGTTATGCGCTCGACCAGTATTACGACAAGGCGCTCAGCCTCGTGCTGTCGGGCCGCGCTCGTGATGCCTTCAATTTGAAAGCCGAGAAGGAAGAAACTCGCGAGCGATACGGCCGCAACACGTTCGGCCAGTGCTGCCTGCTGGCGCGCCGGCTGGTCGAGGCGGGCACGCGAGTGGTCGAAGTCAACTGGCCCAAGGTGGCCAATTCGGATCGCCATTCGTGGGACGTCCACGTCGGCCTTTCCGAGCGGATGAAGAACGAGAACTCGCCGATGCTCGACGCGGGTCTTTCGACGCTCGTTTCGGATCTCGACGAACGCGGTCTGCTGAAGGAGACGCTCGTCGTCGCGGTCGGCGAGTTCGGCCGCAGCCCGAAGCGCGGCGTGAGCACGTCGGGCAACGTCAATACCGACGATGGCCGCGACCACTGGCCCTACTGCTACACCGCTGTGGTCGCCGGCGCCGGCGTGAAGCGCGGGTTTGTGTACGGCAAGTCCGACAAAACGGCGTCATCTCCGATCGAGAACCCCGTGCACCCGATGGAGCTGTTGGCCACGATTTATCACAGCGTGGGCCTGGTTCCGCGGCAGACGATCTACAACCACCTCAACCAGCCGCGCGAAATGGTGAAGGCCGACCCTGTGATGGGGATTCTGGCCTGATCACAAGCGCGGCGCTCGTCACGACGTCAGCGCGCGAAACGCCGCGCCGGCCGTCTCGATATCGGCCTCGGTCGTGAACGGGCCGACGCTCATCCGCAGTGTGCCGCCACTGGCGAACGTGCCCAGGCAGCGATGCATGCCCGGGGCACAGTGCAAGCCCGCGCGGGTTTCGATTCCAAACGAAGTGTCGAGAATCGTCGACAGCTCCTGCGGCTCGAAGCCGTCCAGCGTCACGCTGACGACGCCGACGCGATCCTCGGACGATGAGGGGCCGTACACGCGCAATCCCTTGATCGGTGTGAGCGTCGTCACGAGTTGCTGCGTGAGTTGACGCTCGTGTCGGCGAATTTCGACTACCGTCCGCTCCTCGATCCAGGCCAGGGCCGCCTCGAGCCCGAACAGCCCGGGGACGTTGTGGTTGCCGCACTCGTACTTGTCGGGGAGTCGCGCGGGTTGCCGATCGTCCTCGCTGTTGGAGCCGGTCCCCCCCTGGCGGATGCTCGCGAGCTCTTCCTCGACGCCGGGCCCGACGTACAAGATGCCCGTCCCCAGCGGCCCCAGGAGACCTTTGTGACCGGGGGCGGCCAGAAGATCGATCGGCAAGCGCGAGACGTCGATCGGCAGGTGCCCCGCTGTTTGGGCGGCGTCGACCAGAAAGAAAGCTCCGGCCCGGCGGGCCAGCTCGCCCACGCGCTCGATCGGCTGGATCGTTCCGGTCACGTTCGACGCGTG
>DASPSM010000299.1:0-2394 GCA_035623955.1 Planctomycetaceae bacterium | reverse complement strand
CAAGCCGACAGCTCTGCTGTCGTTCCGGAACCGACGACAAGTCGTCGGCTTGGGGCAGTGGACGCGGCAATGATCCCACAGTCGATTGGTGCAGCCCGCGTCGCTCTCGCAAGGACTTAGGACGCAAATGCAAAATGTTGTGACGGCTGAGGGCTCGCCGGGTCGGGTGGTCCAGACAACCCGGACGTCGTTGGCTTGATTGAGCAGCCACTTGCCGCTTCGCAGCCGGGGCGACAAGTAGTCCCGGCCACCCGGAATCGTTGTGTAGGATCCGAAGCTGAGCGCAATGTTCCTGAATCTCACCGCGATTGCAGGCTTCCTTCTGGCGGGCGCGTTCGACCCTGCGGCGCCCGACGCGTCGGGTGAAATGCCTTGGATCGAAGTGGCCCCGAATCCGGCGCGGTTTGTCGTCAAGCCTGCGGGTGAGCCGTTCGTTCCGTTTGGCTTCAATTACGACCACGATCAAAACGGCCGATTGCTCGAAGATTACTGGGAGTCCGAATGGCCGAAGGTCGAGGCCGACTTTGCCCAGATGAAGAAGTTCGGGGCCAACGTCCTCCGCATTCACCTGCAGCTCGGCAAGTTCATGGAGGGGCCGCACCAGGCCAATGCCAAGGCGTTGAAGTCGCTTACGAGGCTGCTGAAGCTGGCGGAGAGAGAGCGGCTCTACCTCGACCTGACCGGGCTCGGTTGTTACCACAAGCGTGACGTGCCGGTGTGGTACGACGAGCTCGACGAGCAGGGCCGCTGGGCCGTGCAGGCCCGATTCTGGCACGCAGTGGCCGGAACGTGCGCCAAGAGTCCGGCGATCTTCTGCTACGACCTGATGAACGAGCCGGTGGTGCCGGCCGGCCGTCGCGAGAATAAAGACTGGCTCGGGCCGCCGTTCTTCGACGGGAGTTCCTTCGTCCAGTTCATCACGTTGGATCAACGGGGACGGCCGCGGCCCAGCATCGCCCGGGACTGGATTCGGCACCTGGTTGCGGTGATCCGCACGGTGGATCGGCGGCACCTGGTGACGGTCGGGCTCGTGGACTGGAGCCTGGATCGCAAAGGCCTGACCTCGGGTTTTGTGCCCGAGAAGATCGCATCCGACCTCGATTTCCTGTGCGTTCATCTTTACCCGGAAACGGGCAAGCTCGGCGAGGCGCTCGAGACGCTCAAAGGTTTTTCGGTCGGCAAACCGGTCGTTGTCGAGGAAACGTTTCCCCTCCGGTGCTCGCCCGAAGCGCTCGACACGTTTATTGACCGCTCCGGAAAGGGGGCCGCGGGCTGGATCAGCTTTTATTGGGGCAAGCCGCCCGTGGAACTGCGGCGATCGAAGGAAATGGGGGATATGATTCTGTTGAAATGGCTGGAACTGTTCGGGAAGCGGGTGCCGCGCCGATGACCAGGACCGTCCTGTTCCTGTGCACCGGCAATTACTACCGCAGCCGCTTCGCGGAGATTTTCTTCAACTGGCACGCGGAACGGCGGGTGATTCCCTGGCGGGCCGAATCACGCGGGCTGGAACTTTTCGCTGACAACGTCGGCCCGATGTCGACGCACACGATTGCCCGGCTGCGCCGGCATGGCATTTCGATCGAGCCCTACCAAAGGTTGCCGCTGGTCGCGGCTCACCGGGATTTCGAATCGGCCCATCACGTGGTCGCCGTCAAAGAGACCGAACACCGCCCGATGTTGGAGCGCATGTTCCCGACGTGGCTCGGGCGGATCGAGTTCTGGGAAATCCACGACCTCAATTGTGCCAGTCCGCAGGAAGCAATTCCGCATCTGGAGAGCGAGGTCCTCAAACTGATGGGGCGGTTGGCCGGAGGCTCCATCGAGCGGGACGCGAAGTGACCGCATCGCCGTTGACAATGATCGAGCAGGCGATCGTGCAGATTCTGGACGTCGATCCGCGCCACGAGATTGCCGGGCGGGAGCTGCGATCTTTGTTGAGGAGTCGCGGTTTTCGCCGATCGGCCCCGGCGCTTGTCTTTACGATGATGAGCCTTGCGGACAAGCGGCTGGTTGACTGCCGGGAGGAAATTCGGATCGTCGACGGCGTCGAGATCAGAGACCGCTACTATCGCGCCGCCACGGGCCGAGGCTATTGAGCAAACGGTGCAAAGAGCATCCGCGAGCCGCCCCAAGCCGACGCGGCCTCACGCATCGACGAACGTGACATTCGTTTCGATCGGTTCGCGGCGCTGGCGGGTGCGGTTGGCGGGGACCGAAATGTCCTCGTAGCCAAATGACACGCCGCAGAGGATCCGCAGCGATTCCGGAATGTTCAGCTCCCGTCGCACGATGGCCGGATACATCCGCAGGCTGGCCTGGGGGCAAGAGGCGACGCCGCGGGCCCAAAGAGCCAGCATCAGCGTCTGGACGTACATGCCCACGTCGAGCGCC
>DASPSM010000270.1:0-7185 GCA_035623955.1 Planctomycetaceae bacterium | reverse complement strand
CGCTACGCAGACGCTTGTCCTTCTCGTCATTCGCACCACCGGCAATCCCTTTCGCAGCAAACCGAGTCTCGCGCTGCTTGCGACTGTGATCGTGATCGTATTGATCGGAGCGTTGCTTCCGTTCACGCCCTTGGCCCCGCGTCTAGGCTTCACGCCCTCCCGGCTGGATTCTTTGTGTTCCTGTTGGCGGCCACGACTTATTTCCTACTCGTTGAGATGGCTAAGCGGCCGCTAGTGCAGCGATTTTTCCCTTGACCGTCTTGGAACTTCGAACGAATTCACGAGCGTCGAATGAAACCCATTTGGCAAATGTCATCTGAAAGGAGCTTTTTATGAGCGAGGTAATCAGCAGGGCTCTACTCTGCGGGTTGGGACTCGCCAGCCTGACCAAAAATGCGATCCAGAAAACAGCCGAGGATCTGGTCAAGCAATCCAAGATTTCGGAGGAGGAGGGCAGAAAATTGGTCAAGGAATTGCAGCGCCGGTCTAAGCAGGCGCAGAAGGCTCTGGAGAAAGAGGTCGATGAAGCGGTCCACAAGGCGCTTCAGAACGTGGACTTGACGTCGATCATCAACAATCGGCTGAAGGATGCAAAGCCTGCGGCAAAAGCAGCCAGGAAAGCGCGGCGGCGCAGCGGCGCAAGCAAGACCCGTCGTCGATAGCGTTCGGCTGACCAGGCAATGCAACTCAAATCTGCCTCCCAAATTCCTGGGGATGTCGCCCGCGCTTCTGAAGTGGCGCGGGTGCTCATCAAGTACGGACTCGCGGACTGGCTGAAGGGCACCGAGTGGGAACCGGCCCGACGGATCCTCACGAGCCACGGCGGCGAAGTTCTTACTGATCAGCCCTTCCCTGTCCGCGTGCGGATGGCGATGACTGATCTGGGCACAACATTCATCAAGCTCGGACAGGTTCTGGGGACCCGCCCCGATCTGGTCGGTCCGGAAGTGGCTCACGAATTGTCGCACTTGCAAAGCGGCACGCCTGCCGATCCGCCCGAAGTCGCCATCGCAACGGTCGAGAAGGAACTGGGGCGACCGATTGGCGAGTGCTTTGTCGAATTCGATCGCGACTCGATGGCTTCAGCGTCGATCGGGCAGGTGCACCGCGCAAAGCTGCCCAACGGCCGACCGGTCGTCGTCAAAGTGCAGCATCCCGGTATCGAAGTCACGATAAGCCGCGATCTGAGCATCCTGTCCACCCTCGCGGCGCATGCCGAGCGGCAACAGGAATTGAGGCGCTACCAGCCGGTCGCCGTGGTGCGGGAATTCCAGCAGACTCTAATGCGGGAGCTGGATTTCCGCCGCGAGATGCGCAACCTTCAGCAGTTTCGGCGGAACTTTGCCGCCGACCACACAGTCACTTTCCCCAAGCCGTATCCCGAGCTCAGCACGGGCCGGGTCCTGACCATGCAACGGCTCAAAGGGACAAGCGTGGGAGACCTGGCGCGACTGCATCGCAGGCACATTGACTGCGAAGCCCTGGCTCGTCAGGGTGCCGGCGTTTTCGTACAGATGATCTTCCGCGACGGCTTCTATCACGCCGACCCCCATCCAGGCAATATCCTCGTGATGGCCAAGGGGCGGATCGGAATCTTGGATGCCGGGATGGTTGGCCGGATCGACGATGATCTGCGCGAACGAATCGTGGAAATTGTGCTTGCAGCCACCGACCGCGATGCGCCTCGGCTCGCTCAGATCATCGCCGACGTCTGCAAAGCCCCGGCCGAACTCGACCGCGGCGCCCTGAGCGCGGAACTGACTGAAGTGTTCGATGAGTACGGATCGCAAGCAGTGAGCCGGTTCGACGTCGGAGGCGGCCTCAGTGCCGTCACCCGCATCCTGCACGAGTTCAACCTCGTTATGCCCAGCCGACTCTCCATGCTGATCAAGTGCCTCATCGTCCTCCAGGGAACTGCAACGGGGCTCGACGCCGGTTTTGATTTGGCCGAGTTGTTGGAGCCCTATCGACGTCAGTTCACGCTCCAGCAGTTTTCCCCAGAAATATGGCTACGCAAGGCGAAGCGCCTGCGATGGGATTGGGAACTGCTGGCTGAATCGATCCCGCACACTGTCAACAACCTCCTGGAGCAACTGCAATCAGGGGATTTGGCCGTTCGTGTCAAGCACCCGCCACTCGAAACATCCGTGAACCGATTGGTATACGGCCTGTGCACAAGCGCCCTTTTACTTGGCTCGGCCATGCTCTGGGTGCACGACGTTCCGCCGACGATCCACGGAGTTTCCATCCTGGGCGCCGCGGGCTACCTCGTCGCCGCATGCCTCGCGACCCGCGTTTTGTGGTTGAGCCGCCGATCGTCGTGATTTGGCGTCCATTTCACTTTGGGCTAGGCGCTATTCCAGTAGCGGTCGACGCGTTCACCGACCGCCCCCCAGTCCGATGCGTTGACGCTGTGTGAGGAACTCGGATTGACGCGGAACGCCAAGCCCGCACCAGCATCGCCGAACACGGCCACTCGATGCGTTCGATCTTTCGACGCTCGATGGCTCTCAGACGATGCCTTGTACCAGTGAAACTCAGAATGCGCGAGTGGCGCGCAAGGTGAATTTAGTCGGACACCGATAGGTAAGGAATAAGAAGCGTATGCCCGTGGGAAAGAAAAAAGCTTGGAGCCGCAGTTCACAGAAACAACGGCTCGATTCACTCATCGGCGGTCTTGCGAGCAACTGCCCAACCGAGCGCCAAAAGTCGAGGGAAAAACTCGTCGCAATCGGCCACGCAGCCATAATTCCACTTCTGCACAAGTTGAACGACCCCGTCGAGCATGTCCGCTGGGAGGCAGCCAAAGCCCTTGACGCGATCGGCGACTCGGCCGCGGTCGACGCCCTGGTGGAAGCCTTAAGTGACGCGAGTGAAGATGTTCGCTGGGTGGCGGGCGAAGCATTGACGGGGCTAGGGTGGGATGCCGTGAAACAGGTGCTGCTCGCGCTGTTACGCAACGCGAGCTCCAACGAGGTGTGTGCGGGTGCACACCACGTCTTGTCGCACTTTGCCAACCGAAAATCGGGCCAGTTTCTCAAGCCGGTTTTGGCTGGGTTGCGTGGCTACGAACCAGGCGTGAACGTGCCGCCCGCGGCATTAGCAGCGCTCGATTTTTTGCGGACGTCACGGCCGATTCGCTAGCGCTCGATATCGGCTCAGAAACGTTATCAAGGGACGCGATCTCCTCCAGTCGATTTGGCGCCGCTCCATTATCGCCCTGCAAGCTGCCTCGAGCTTGAGGACGAGGTCAACCCCATGTCAGAAGGCCAAAATGTCTGTCTGGAAGTCGGCACAAGAGCAGCTGGCCTTCGGATGCAGAATCCAAGGCTAGACTCATTCGCCAATGTGCGAAATTGACCGATCCGAGCGGAATCGCACACGTGGCACCTGGATCTTGAGAACTGACACGTGCGAAGCCCTGCGTTTCCGGTGGTTTGATAGTGGCATCTTGTTTGCGTTCTCCAAGGGCTCAGAAAGCAACGTCGGCCGGCTGATAGGCCTTGGTCGGGTTGCGGAGAGCGGAGTCTCATTGGCAGGAGCTGCAGAAATGTCCGTCGGAAACATTTGCTCTCGAAACTTGATTACGGTGGACGCGGACGATGCCGTTTCCGTCGCGGAACAGCGGATGGAGGAATGCCGTGTCGGTTGCTTGGTCATCGTCAACAATAACCAACGGCCTTTGGGCATGCTGACCGACCGTGACCTCGCGTTCCGATGTGCGCAATCTTGCAATCCGTCGCGAATGAAAGTGTGGGAGGTCATGAAGCCGCTCCCTCAATGCGTCGGAGAAGAGGCTTCCATCGATGAGGCCCTGAAACTCATGCGCGGCGGCCCCTATCGACGGTTGCCCGTTGTCGATCGCAATGGGCGCGCAGTTGGTCTCCTCAGCGTCGACGACATTCTGACATTTGTGTCCAATGAGATTGGAGAGATCAGTCGACTGCTTCAACAAGAGTCGCCAGAGGCCGTTGGCCATCGCGCGAGCTGTTAAATTGCGACAAGAGCCAGCCCATTGCAGACAGTGCGGCCCGCTGGCTCGGCGTTGCCGCGCCTGGAGTTTTGCTGGCGTTGGCCACAATCTCAACCGTTTTCTGCGAACGAAAGAAAACCACCCAATTTCGGAAACGGCGCCTCATTGCAATGCGCGTTGTCCGACTCCGAACACCGATCGCGTGAGCCGCGCGGCCATCGAGTTTCAGAAACTCGTGGAATTCGGGACTGCCCGTTTGAGGAACCTTTTTCGGCAATTGGATCCGCACACTCGGAGTTCAGTCCATCCCGAGCACGATCGGTGCAAACCTGATGGGCGTGGGATCGACGTCTGTGCTGTTCGGCAACAACCCAGTCGTAACTCGTTGATCTTGCCGACGGCGTGCGGGTCAAGATTCTTGTCACCTAATGGTGGAGTGCACGTGTTTTAACGCACGCTCGGCGACAATCTGGGCTTGCGTGCGCAGTTCCAGAACGGCTGTGCTTTCCCAGCACCCCGGTTTGCGCAACGTACCGACGACAAACAGGTCCGTGGCGATTGCTCCCGTGACGTCGATGGCGTTGCCGTCTGCCGTTGTCTCCAGGCCCAACTCCAGCTCGTCGGGACGCACCAGGCCATGCACCAGCAGCGATGCGATTGCCGGGTTGGATTCGGCACTGTTCGACGCAGTCGGTCCGGTGCAATTGACGACCCAGGCCGTGTGCAACTCCAAAAGTCGGTCGTCGCCTCGTTCACGAACGTAAAGACGCACCGAGTCGTCCTCCGCGTGAGCCGACGCGACCTGCCCCGTAACGATTCGCACGGCGCCGCTGTCGAGCATTCTCTTGAACTGCTCTGCGACGCCAACAGCCATCCGATGCCGGTGGACTTCCCAGTAGGGTCGCAGTTCGGTGAGAAAGCGACGACGCTCAGGCGTCGGCATGGCTTGCCACAATCTCGCCGTGTGCGGACGCAGGCCATCGACAATGCTGCGCCAGTCCTGGCCGATTTCAATGCCTGCTCGGACGCGTCGCCGAACTGCACGGAACAACGTCTTCATCGTCACTCCACCCGCCGCGGCAAGCAACTCGTCCACGATCCCTTGCAGATCCGCCGGCGGGACAGGCGACTGGGCGTGGGGTTGGGGCAGGAGGCCATGACGAGAGATCAGCGTGATTGGGGCCTGCCGCGGCTCCTGAGAAAGTGACAGAACCGCATCGACTGCCGTGAGCCCGCTCCCCAGGATGACCACGGGCTCGTCCGCAGCAACCACGTTGGTAGCAAACGGGCGCCAAGGATCGGCGATGAAACGATTGCGCGAGCCCGTCCACAGCCGGCCGATGGGGTCCGGAGGGGGTCGATGGCCGATCGCCAGCACAATCGCCTCGGCTGGCCGTGAAGCACCGCGAGCGAAATGCACCATCCAGCCGCGTTGCGGGTGCCGGGCAATCCGTCGAACCTCGTCGTAAATCACGTTCAGCCGTGCATTCGGCCCGGCCTCCTGCGCGGTCTTCAACAGCGATTCGCGAACATACTCCCCATACCACTGCCGCGGCAAAAAATCGCTTTTCGCCACCGGACCGAGGCGCCGCGATGCCCAGGCGACGAAGTCATCCGGTCGATCAGGCCAAGCGCTCATCCGCCCGGCTGGCACATTGAGCAAATGAGTCAGGTCGCGAGTGCCGTACGCCAATCCTTCGCCAATCGCTCCCTGTCGTTCAACGACGACAACGTTCACCCCGAGGCCTGAACGGGCGGCATCGCGGAGGATTTGCGCCGCCGTCATCACGCCACAGAAGCCGCCCCCGACGATGACGATGTTTGGGGAGTCTTGAGCGCCCGTTGATCGATCTGGTCCCACGATTGTGGGCCGCGACACGTAGCGGCGGAAGTCCCGCAACGGCGGAGCGTAAACATGCACGGTGACGAGAGCCGTACCATTCTTCGAGGGGTTGTAGACGGTGTGCACGCCGGCATCCTGCCAGGCCGTCATCTCGCCGCGAGGCACCGACGTCTCGTATTCGAGGTCGACATAACCATCCGGTGCGACTCGCCAGCACCCCTCGATCGCTTCACCGTCAAGGACCTGCATTGCCGATACGGAACCGGCGTGATCGTGGGGAACACTTCCTTGCCCGGGCAGCCAGGTCAAGATCAGCAGTTCATAGTGCTCCCGGCGGACGACGGGCTCACGGTGGTAGAATCGCGGCGTGCGATGCACGTACGCTGCGACGTCTGACGCCGACAATTTGACGGCGTTCAATGCCCGCGTGATGTTGACCAGCGACAACTCGCCGCGGCTTGCGTCCAGCCGGCGAACGAGATCGGCAAGTGGTCCGGTTAAATCGTGCATGGGAGGCTCCTTCCTCCAACCAGGAAAACTCTAGAGGCAGTTTCAAAACCGTAAGGCAAGCTGCCAGCTTGCCCTGAAAGGTCGCGTTTTTTGCGGAAACTGGCAAGCGGGCAGCTTGCCCCACGACTCAGGCATCCCGTTTGCAACCACCTCTAAACAACCAGCGCCGGCACATTATAGCCTGCAAGTCGTTTCTCATCCGCTCGTTATCGGAGCGATGTTGTACTGTACGAGGAACTTCCGGCGGTACTCTTCCGGCTGCAGCCCGCGCCTCGTCTCTTGTCGCAAAGATCCGGGCAAGTCCGAAGGCGCTCACCACGCATGGCTGGCCGTCAAGCTCGGCAAACCATACGCGAGGGTCGCCTGGCTTTGAGGCCGATGAAAAGATCTCGACGACAAATCCGCTCATGGCGGCGCGGACTCTTTACGTGGGCTTGGCGGCAGCACACCCACGAGAGATGGTGGCCTGTCGCTGTCCCGGATCACCATTCCGGGACCTAGCCGCGGATCCGGTCGAGGATGAAAAACACCAACGCGCCCAGCACCGCGATTCCAAAGACGCAAACAGACCAGATCGCGACCGAGTTGAGCGGAGTGTGCTTGAGCCGGTGTCCGCAGCTCGGGCATGCATATGCTTCGGGACGAACGTGGGCACGGCAACCAGGGCATGCGATGAAGTTGGGACTATTGCTCATTTTTTAGTTCCTCCGGAAGCCCGCGGACGAGTCTTCGACCGCGCCTAAAAGCACTCGCTCGGAACAGACTCACGCCCAGCCCGACACGCGATCAGTTAAATAGAGCCTGACCCGAGGGGTGGCTCACGATCTCGATACGCTGCTTCTTTAAGCCCCCTCGGCCG
>DASPSM010000250.1:0-5338 GCA_035623955.1 Planctomycetaceae bacterium | reverse complement strand
CATCGCCGCCAGATGCAGCGCCAGCACGCCGAAAAATGCAATGAGCACCGCGGAGAACTTGCCCCACACGTACTCGCCCACGGTCAATGACGAGGACCGCAGCAATTCGGAGATCTTGAGCTCCTCGTCGCGGATGACCGGCATCCCGGCCGCAACGGCCATGAAAAACCCGTAAAACAGAAACACCACAATGATCAGCATCTGGCCGACGGCAAACTCGGACGTGATCCAGGCCTTGGTGCCGCCGACGCGGCTGTCCCCCGTCTGGATTTGCAGGAACCCGAACGACAGCCCCCAGCTGGTGAAGAGGATGATCAGAATGAGAAACCAGAACAGCGGCCGCCGAAAGGAGTAGAGAAAGTCGAGGCGGAAGACTCGATAAAAACGAGAGGTGCTCATGCGTGCTGATTCCGCTGTTTGCGTCGCGAAACGTTGTTTCAGACTCGCTCAAGAGACCGTCCGCCAAAGCGGAGCGGCAGGGGCCATCAATGCGCAGCCTGCGCGGGGACGCCGTTGCTGAGATCGCCCCGCATCGTGAGGAGATAAGCGTCCTCCAGCGTTGGCTCGGCCAATGAGAAACCGTGGGGCGGATCGCCTTCTGGCTCGTAGACTCGGACGCGGTTCTTGCCCTCGAACAGAACGGCCTGGGTCACGAACCGCGACCGGCGCAGGTTCTCGAGTTCATCGGCGGTGACCGTGGCCTCATAGATTGTGCCGCTCAGTCGATTGAGGGCGTCACTCGGCGAGGTCTGCGCCACCAGCCGTCCGTTGCGGATGATGGCGAACCGCGTGCAGAGAACGGCCACGTCTTCGACGATGTGGGTCGAGAGCAGGACGATGCGGTCCTGGGCCAACGCCGCCAGCAGGTAGTAAAACCGCAGCCGCTCTTCGGGATCCAGTCCGGCGGTCGGCTCGTCGACGATGATCAGCCGCGGGTTGCCCGCGATGGCCTGAGCGAGGCCAAGCCGCTGCCGCATGCCGCCGGAATAGCCCTTCACTTTGCGTTTGGCCGCAAAAGTCAGGTTCACGCGCTCGAGCAACTCGCCGCAGAGCTTTTTGATCCCCTGCGGCGCCTGCACGCCTTTGAGCTGCAGCAGGTATGCCAGCATCTTTTCGCCGGTGAGGTGCGGGTAGAACCCGAAATCCTGGGGCAGATAGCCGAGCTGCTTCCAGAGTTTGTCGGGGTGATTGAGGACGTCCTGCCCGTCGAGCGTCACCTGACCCGAGGTGGGCTCCAGAAGTCCCGCCAGAATCCGCATAAACGTGGTCTTGCCGGCCCCGTTCGGGCCCAGAAGCCCGAACATGCCGTTGGGCAGATCGAGACTGATTCCCTGCAGAGCCGTCACCGGCCCGGGATAGACCTTCACCAGATCACGAACGCAAAGCACGATGTTGGCCCCATTTCTCAAGGATTCCGCAAAAATCAGAACCGCAGCCCCCGCGTATTTCGCTCGGGGGCGAACTTCCTTAGCTGATCTTACAAAGAAAGTGCGCGAATCGCCGCACCGCGTGAGGGCCCTCCGCTCTCGTCGATCGGAGGGTCTTCTTGCCTGGTTCGGGCGGCTTTGCCCAAAAACGGGGACAGACCCCTGACCCGTTGCGGCTGGAGCGCTGGTTTGCCGTTCCGGTAGGGGGTCAGTCCCCGTTTTTGGGCAAAGCTGGTTCGGGCGGCCACAATTTGTGCAACTTTCCGTTGGTACACGGGTTGCAGGCGGTTGGGGCAACCTCCAGGTCTCCGCTGCAATCTAGCGCATACGGCTGCTACAAGGCGATTTCGAGCACGACGTGGCGTCGGCTTCGCAGCGAGCATTTTGGTCACGCATCGCGCACCCGGCGTTTTTTGGTCGAGCGATGTCCGTGACGGAGCCGATGACGTGCGCGCTCAGTGGGATGCGACCGAGTCATCTCAAACGCCCAAAAGAGGGGACGCCGACGTGGAAGGGACGCGTCTTTCCTCCGCGACTGCGCCCCTTGAGCGCAGCGAGAATCGCCTGATGGCCCGGTCCGACGAGAGCCACCCGCAAGCCCCCGAGGAGGGACTCCGCCCGCGAACGGCCTTGCAGGACGGCCGTGCCAAGATTCTTCTCGTCGACGATCGTGCTGCGAATCTGCTCGCCTACCAGGTGATTCTGGAAGAGCTGGGCGAGGAGTTGATCTCGGTGCAATCGGGAGAAGAGGCCCTGGCTCAACTCCGGCGGCACGATTTCGCGGTGATCCTCCTCGACGTCAGCATGCCCGGCATGGACGGCTTCGAAACGGCCCGGGCCATTCGCGCAACCGAGACCAAGTCCCATACGCCGATCATTTTTCTCACCGCCTACAGTGACGACCTGAAATCGGCCGAGGCTTACGCCCACGGCGCGGTCGACTACATCCAGACGCCGGTGATCCCCGAGGTGCTGCGCGCGAAGGTCAAGGTCTTTGCCGATTTCATTCGCATCACCGAGGAGCTGAATCGACGGAAACATCTCGAGGTGGTCAAGGAGGGGGTCGACAGGCTGCGGTTGATCCTCGATTCCTCGATGGACGCCGTCGTGACGATCGACGAGCAAGGGAAGATTACGGGCTGGAACCCGCAGGCCGAAGCTGTCCTGGGTTGGACGAGGGAGGAGGCCACGGGCGCTGCGCTGGCCGAACTGATCATCCCGGAACCCTATCGATTCGCCTTCGAGCGGGGTCTCGCGCACTTTCGCGCGACCGGGGAGGGGCCGCTGTTGCGGCGGCGGCTCGAGCTGACGGCGATCCGCAAAGGGAATGTCTCGTTTCCCGTCGAGGTGTCGGTTTCGCCCTTGCGCGTCGCGGGCGAGTTGGAGTTCTGCGCGTTCCTTCGCGACATCAGCCAGCGAAAAGCCGCCGAAGAACAAATTCGCCGCTACGCGACCGAGCTCGAGCGCAGCAACAGGGAACTGCTCGATTTTGCCTATTCGGCGTCGCACGACCTGCGTGCTCCGATGCGCGGCGTTGCCCAGATCGCGAGTTGGATCGCGGAGGATCATGGGAACGAGCTGCCCGAAGCAGTCCGGCACGACCTTGACGTGCTGCAGCGGCGCGTGAAACGGATGCAGTCCCTGCTCGACGACATGCTCGAATATGCCCGGGCCGGCCGCGGCGACGGAGATTTGAGCCATGTCGATACCGCTCAGCTTGTCCGTCAAATCGTCGAGACGCTGCCGGTGCCCGGCGAATTCAAGATCGAAATCCGGACAATGCTTACGTTTCTCACGCATCGCACGCCGCTCGAGCAGGTGTTACGCAACCTGATCGGCAACGCGGTGAAGCACCACGATCGGCTGGACGGGCAGGTGGAGATCTCCGCCGTCGATCACGGAAATCCGATCGAGTTCATCATTCACGACGACGGGCCGGGAATTCCGCAGGAGTATCAGGAGCAGATCTTTCGCATGTTCACCACGCTCAAGCCGCGCGACGCCGTCGAGGGCAGCGGCATGGGCCTCCCCTTGGTCAAGAAGATCGTGGAAAGTCGCGGCGGCGCCGTCCACGTGGAATCCGCCGAGGGACGCGGAGCAACGTTTCGCTTTACCTGGCCACGGTCAGCGGAGGGATGAATGTGACAACCGAAACGGTGAGCATCATGATCGTCGACGACGATGAGATCGACGTGCGGGCGATTCAGCGCGGGTTGCTGCAACAGCGAATCGTCAATCCCGTGTACATCGCCTGCGATGGGCGCCAGGGCCTCGAGATGCTGCGCGGAGAGAACGGGCACCGGAAAATTCCGCAGCCGGCCTTGATCGTGCTCGATCTCAACATGCCGCGGATGACCGGGCTCGAGTTTTTGGAAGCTCTGCGCAAAGACACGGATCTCTGCAGCAGCATCGTTTTCATACTCACGTCGTCGAACGCGGACGAAGACAAGGCGGCCGCCTACAAACACCATATCGCCGGCTACGTGTTGAAATCGGATGCCGGCGTCAGCTTCCTGAAGGCCGTGCAGATGGTGCAGAAGTACGTGTTGTGCGTCCAGTTTCCTCCGGAACACGGGTGATCCGATGAATCAGGGCCAGGATAAGCCGTTACGAATCTTGATGGTAGACGACGACCAGATCGATCGCAGAAGCGTGCAGCGGGCCTTGGGGGACCGTTACGGGCTGGTGGAAGCCGAAGACGGACACGAGGCGCTGCGGCTGGCAAGCGCTCACCAGCCCGATTGCATCCTCCTCGACTACAACATCCCCGGGACGAACTCTTTCGACTTGCTCGACGATCTGCGGCTGCACGCCCCCGTGGTGATGCTCACCGGGGCCGGAGACGAATCGATTGCCGTCGCAGCCATGAAGGCCGGGGCGCTCGATTATTTGAGCAAAAACGAGTTCTCGGCCGATTCCCTCGAGCTGGCCATTCGAGGCTCAATTGAAAAAGCGGAGCGGCAGCGCCAGCAACTCGAATCGCGGGAGCGGCTGCAGAAAGAGTATCGATCGGAGAAGGAGCGGCGATTGGAGCTGGAAGCCTCGCTCCTCCTGGCCCGCGACATTCAGCAAAACTTCCTCCCCTCGGTCTCTCCGGAAGTCGAGGGGCTCGACATTGCGGGAGTTTGCATCCCCGCCGAATCGACCAGCGGCGATTTCTTCGATTACCTGGCGGGACCCGACGGGGGCCTGGGGCTTGTCGTCGGCGACGTTTCAGGACACGGCATCGGTCCGGCCTTGTTGGCGGCCGAGGCGCGGGCCTACATCCGGGCGCTGACGCGAATCGGCTCCGAAGTCGGACCGATCGCGACGACCGTCAACAGGCTGTTGTGGGAAGATACGTCCGGGTTTCGCTTCGCCACGATGTTTCTCGCGTGGCTCAATCCCGCGCGCCGAATGCTGACTTACGCCGCCGCGGGGCATAGCGCCTACCTCGTTCACGAGTCGGGCGATTTCACCTTGCTTGCCAGCCAAGGCCCCCCTTTGGGCATCTTCGAGACGACCATGCTGAAAACCAGTGAACCGGTGTTCTTGCGGCACGGAGATATCCTGATGGTCGCGACGGACGGGCTCTTCGACGTGCGGGGGGAGAACAGGATCCACTTCGGCAAGGATCGCTGTATCGGACTGCTCCAGGCCTATCGAAACAGTCCGGCCGAAAAGATCGTCGACGCAGTGGTGCACTCGGCCCGGGATTTTTCTCGGGACGAGGCGCTCCAGGACGATCTGACGATCGTCCTGGTGAAAGCGTTGTAGACCGTCTAAACCGCGGCCGATGCCTGTCAGGGAGCTTTGCCCAAAAACGGGGACTGACCCCCTACCGGAAGGGCAAACCAGCGCTCCAGCCGCAACGGGTCAGGGGTCTGTCCCCGTTTTTGGGCAAAGCCCTCCCGCTGGGTGAGCCGTGGCTC
>DASPSM010000227.1:0-3501 GCA_035623955.1 Planctomycetaceae bacterium | reverse complement strand
CCTGCGAACCCAGCCGAATCTGAAAATCGTCACCAACGCGGGCGGCATGAACTCATCGGCGTGCGCGGCTGCGATCTCGCGCATTTTGGTTGAGGCCGGGCTGCCCGACGTGACCATCGGTATCGTCACCGGGGACGACTTGTTGCCGCGCCTCGACGAGCTGTCACGGGCTGGCGAGAAGTTTGCCCATTTCGAAACGAGCGAGGATATCGAGACCGTTCGCGACAGGATCGTCAGCGCAAATGCCTACCTCGGCGCGGGGGGCATCGTCGATGCGCTGGCCGCAGGAGCCCGCATCGTGGTCACAGGGCGAGTGGCCGATGTGTCGCTCACCGTCGGGCCGGCCGTTCACGAACTTGGCTGGAACTTTAGCGACTGGGAGCGACTGGCCGCGGCGACTGTCGCCGGACACCTCATCGAATGCGGCGGGCAGTGCACGGGGGGAATGTATTCCGGCTGGACGCCCGAAATCCGGCTCGCGGATATCGGCTATCCAATCGCGGAGATAACAGAGAAGGCTGACGTCACGATCACCAAGCCCGAAGGGACGGGTGGCCGCGTCGATGTGGAAACGGTTTCCGAGCAACTGCTGTACGAGATCGGCGATCCGGCTCACTATTTGACGCCTGATCTCGATACGGATTTCACGCAGGTGCGGTTAACGGAAATTGGACCCGATCGCGTGAGCGTTCAAGGTGCCCGCGGTGGCTTGCCGCCGGAGACACTCAAGGTCTCAGTCGCGTACCAGCGCGGCTTCATGGTTTCGTCGACGCTGACGATTTGCGGTCCAAACGCAATTGAGACCGCGCAATCCGCCGGGGAAACGATTCTGGAAAAGCTGCGGATGGCAGGAGTCGTCCCGGCACGCACCAATGTCGAGATCCTCGGCGCGGGGGATACCTGGCCCGGCAGCTCCGGAGGCACGGGCGCAGTGAAACCTGCAAGGCTCAGGGAGCGCGGCAACCCCTGGGAGGTGGTTCTCCGGATGAGTGCGGCGGATCCGTCACGCTTGGTCCTCGAGCGATTCGCCGCCGAATTGGCACCACTCGTGACGGCCGGGCATCCCGGCGTGACCGGCTACGTGGGCAGTCGGGCAAAGCCGCGTCCTGTGCTCGCTTATTGGCCAAAAACGGTATCGCGAAAGCACATTCGCGCTCAGGCCACGGTTCGACCAGCCCAGGAGTGGATCGCATGAAGAATGTCATCCGCGTGGGCGAAATCGCCCATGCCCGCTCCGGCGACAAGGGGAATCACGCCAACATCGGCGTGATCGCCTTTACGCCCGAGGGCTATCGCTACCTGGGCGAGGTGCTGACCAGCGACGCAGTCGCCAAGTACTTTCGTCGCGTCGAGCCGACTCAGGTGCGGCGGTATGCGCTGCCTGGTGTGATGGCGTACAACTTTGTCTTGTTCGATGTTTTGGGAGGGGGAGCGAGTCGATCGCTGCGAGTCGACAGCCAGGGCAAGACCCTCGCTTTGGCCCTTCTCGAAATGCCGATCGAACCGCCTCCGCCTGCGGACCTGGAGCGCATGCGACGACAGCCATCGAAATCCAGTGAGGCAACTGCGCGATGACCGAGCGGCTCGTCAAACTGACCCTTGAAGACGGCGTAGCCACGGTGACTCTCGACCGGCCGGCTCGTCGGAACGCCCTCACGCGTGAGCTGCTTGCCCAGCTATCGGCCGCGGTTGCCGACGCGGCGGCCAACGCCGCGACGCGTCTCGTCGTGCTCGAGGGGAGCGGTCCCGCCTTTTGTGCCGGCATGGATCTCGACGAAATGCAGCAGCGGGCGTCGGCCCCCGACTCCCGGGCACAATGGGAGCAGGACGCGGCCGGTTATCGCGACGCGCTCGTCGCCATTCTGCGGGTCGACATGCCGACTCTGGCTGTAGTTCACGGTCCGGCGATCGCCGGCGGGTTCGGGATCGTGCTGGCCTGCGACCTGGTGCTCGCCACTCCCGAGGCCAAATTCTCATTGCCGGAGGTCAAACGCGGGATCAGCCCGGCCGTCGTTTCTCCTCTGCTGCTGTATCGCATCGGCAACGGGCCCGCGATGCCGCTGCTTCTGGAAGGGCGCACGATCAACGGCAATGAGGCGTACCGCTTGGGGCTCTGCCACTACCTCTCCACGGGGGAGCGGCTCGAAGAAAGCCGGAGGGAAATCGTGGCCTCTTTGCTCAGCGGCGCGCCGCAGGCGCTGGCCGTCACCAAGCGGCTGGTGCGGAGCTTTGCCCTGGAGCAGCTCATCCAACAGCTCGAGGCCGGCCGCAAGGTCTCGGCCGAAGCACGGGCCTCGACCGAAGCCCGCGAGGGGCTGGCCGCGTTCCGCGAGAAGCGCGAGCCGAGGTGGGTGCGGAAGCTCGAATAACGAAGCACGAGTGAACGGCGAATGAATGACCGAATGACCTAAGCAGGAATGAGGCTGTTTCCGCCTCAGTCATTCGTGCTTCGTTCTTCGTGCTTCCTTCGTCATTCGGGATTTCGTGCTTTAGCCGTTACGGTTCGGTCTGGAACCAGAACTGGCGGTAGATTTCGACGTCGGTCGAGCGGCCGTCGTAGATCTCGATCGGGTTGTAGCGGTAGCTGCCGCGGATGCCGAAGCCGGGGGCGAGATTCACCAGCGGTCGGCGGTAGGCCGATCGGCTCTCGGGGACCGGGTAGCGCGCTTGAATCTCTGGCGGAAGCACGTGACTGAAGTAGGAACGACGAAACATCCAGCCGGTGTCGTCGGCCCCCGCGCGGTCGCTGGCCCCAAGTCCAATGGCAGTCGCCGCTGCCAGAACAGCCGTCAGACGGGTCGTCGAGCCGAGTTGTCGAAGCAGGCCACTCATCGCAGTCATCCGAGGGGGAGTTCCGAGCCCTGCTGTTTCATTCTATCAACGGGGCCCAGGGCGTTTGTTGACGTTTGGCAACAAACCGCGTTTGCTTTTACTGGAAATGAGTGAAGTGCATGCCGCGTGCCAAACCTCGCGCTTAGAGGTGCAAGGAGGCGAGCGCGGCGTCAGCCCGAACGGCTGTCAGAATGGCCAGTATCAGGCGGCCGGGAATCGCCCGGCGCCGCTTTAGCCTAGCGCGGAATGCAACACGTCGCGCAAGAAGGCGACTTGATCGGGGACTGATGAGACGTCCAGCCGGGGGAGCAGCGGCAGGTCGTCGAACCTGGGCCCGGGATCCTCGTCGGAAAGCCCGAGCCAGGCCAACAATTCGGGGACTTCCCCAGAAGATTGGGCGGCGTTCCAAGGGCGGATTTCAATTCCAGGGCCCGACAGAATCCGTATCAGCCGCTCACGGTTGGTGCGAGATCCGCCCGCCAACGACAGTCGCATCGGGCGGCGCAAGAGCCGCTCGCGGAGCTCGGCGATCGTTCGGCCCTTAGCCGGATGACGGACGTCGCCCGCGATCGCAGCCAGCGGATCGAGCACGAACCGACGATACCAAGAGGCAGGATGGGGAACCTGCAGTCGGGGGTCGTCGATCGTGCGGTCGCCGTAGAGGATCAA
>DASPSM010000225.1:0-12632 GCA_035623955.1 Planctomycetaceae bacterium | reverse complement strand
CGCACGCCGTTCAGGCTCGAGGTCAGGTGTTCCAGGCCGAGATAGCCCAGGTCGTCGCTACACGTGATCAGGAAGTGAAACTCGGGATAATGTGCCGTCCCGAAAAGCGCGTGTGCCTCGTTCACGACGCGTGTGTACAGGTCAATCACCTTCCGGTCGAGCTGCAAGGCGCCCGGGGATTCCGAGGCAAGGTGCAGGAACGTCTTCGGCATCGTGTTCAAAGCGATGGTGCGCAGATGCTCGCCGGCGATGAGCGGGCTATCGATGAGTTCCTCGAGGCTGACCGGCTGAAAGACCACGGGATCATTCGTTCCTGCGGACTTGAGGGCCGTGGCGTACCGCCAGCGTGCGGGCAGGCGGAGTCGCACCTGCACGCGGGTTTGCTGGGCCGTCGGGCCCTCGGGATAGACCAGGCCCGTGTTCCAGTTGAGCACGCCGAGCGTGGAGTTGCCGTAAGTCAGATATCCGGCAGCGAGGACTGCCGGCTGGTTGCAAATGTAATCGAGGTGCGCCCGAACCTCGCTCACGCCCGCAGGGACGTCGCAGTGGACGCAGAAGAGCTCGACCTCATCGCGTTTCCAGCGAATGGGCTTGCCGTCCGTGGTCTCAACGCGAAACCCGCCGACGTTCTGCAGCGGGCCGTCCGCGCCATGGCAGCCGGGGATCCACTTGGGATACCAGAGCGAGAGCGGTCCTGGCTGACAGGGAATGCGGATGTCCGCGTGCACAAGCCGACGCGCCAATTCGCGGGCATCGATCTCGATCTGCAAAGTCGGCCCATCGGCCTCGACGTCAGCGGGCGCACCCTCCAGAAATAACGCAGTCAGCACCAAGATCAAGAACGGGCGAATCGGCATGATTCAGATTCTCTGCAGCTGCTAAGAGGCTCGCGTCGGGGTCTCAGGTCATTCTGAGGCTGCCACGAATGGATATGTTTTATCGTAGCGGCAAGAGCGACCTGATGCACCGCGTCGCGCCGCCTCTCCGTTCACGGGACAGCGCGCTTTAGATTGTTCGCGTAGCAGTGCGCCGTGGCCACTTTCGGCGAAACGTCCGCGACGTGATCAGCGTCTTTATTGGGCTGGCGGCGGCTTAGCGAAGAAAGACAGGCCGGGACTCGCGATCGGGGCGGACGCCGCGCAGATCCAAAGGGACGAACCGATCGGCTCAACTCAAGGTCCCCCCGGCACGGTATGCGGCCACTGGCTGGAATCGATTTACCTCTGGCGGCTTGCGGTGACGCGCTCGAGGGGTTCGCGTTGCGTCGGGCATCCAATTATGATGGGCTTTTGATTCCCGCCCCGGTTGCGCACCGCGGATTCCTTCGACCGTGATGAAAACGGCCGTCTCCCAGATCGACGTCGTCGCCAAAGCGTTGGCCGGCTATGCCGAACGTCGCGTGTTCCAAGGCTTCAGTCGAGGTCTCGCCGCTGGCGGAAAGGCGACTTTCCAAATTGCCTGGCATCGCGGCCGGGTCTTCGCGCTCACATTCGACGCCCGCGCGGGGACCCTGCGGCTGCCCGAACTATTGACCGGCATTCCGGCCGACTCCACGATTTACGAGGAGTTGAAGGCCTTTATCCGGTCACGGGAATCGGACGAGTTGCCCGACCATCGCCGCCTCGACGCGCGAAAAATTCAGGTTCGCACTTACAGTCGCAACGGAAACGTCTTGCTCGTGGTGAAGATCAAGGATCGTGACGTCGAATACGCGGTCCGCAAGCTCGTGCATTTGATCAATGAGATTTATCTGACCTTCCTGGCAGACGGCAAATACTTTGACTACCTCGTTGAAACCTTCAACCTCGACCCCGATCGAATGTAGGACGCGATCCGTCGGACCAGGCTGCCGACCTCGGACATCGTTCGAGCAGTCACGCAAGGACTCATTCATGTCCCGAGGATTCGGTGCGAAGTTCTTTCTGATCGCAACGGCACTTGCGGCCACGATCATGGTGACTTCCACAACCTGGTCCGATGACAAGTCGGCCCGCAAGAGTGGCGAAGCACCTCTGACGAGGGAAGCCGCGCGCAAGCTCAAATCGCCGGTGCCGTTCAGCAAGGCTTCGATCACCCGCGGAAAAATTCTGTATACGCGCGCCTGTACGGAGTGTCACGGCGCCGATGGAAAGTCCCAAGTTGACGTCATCGCAAACGCGACCGACCTCACGAATCCCAAGGCCTGGCGAAGCGGAACCTCCCCGGGAGAAATCTTTCGCAGCATCCGCGACGGGGCCGGCGAGGCCATGCCTCCGTTTGCCGAAAAAATCTCCAAAGAAGACGACCTCTGGCACCTGGTCAATTACCTGCGTAGTCTGTGGCCCGATTCGGCACGCCCGAAGTTAGAGGAAAGCGCTGCCCACTAACCCAAGAAAGGCGGAATCCAAGATGAACAACGTCCCAACCACAAAACCTGCCGAAAGGACCGCTAAGCAAACGGTCGATCCCTCCCGCCGCTCCTTCTTGCTCTCGACTGTGGGGGCTGGGGCGGTCGTCGCGGGCATGGTCGCCGAATCCAAAGCGGCCGGCGGCGCCGCCAGCATCCCGTCGATCACGATTCCGAAAGACATTATCGATTCGCTCAAACAGTCACCAAAGCCCGGGTCGTTCGAAGGGCAGGGCATGAGCGGCGCCGAGGTGTTCGCCAAGCTCTGCCAGGAAGAAGAGCTGGCTGCCCTCTTTTGCTGCCCCGGCAATTACACCGTCATCAACGCCATCGCCGCGGCGGGCGTCCCGGCCTACGGCGGTCGCTGCGAGGGATCGATGTGCGCGGCGGCCGACGGCTTCTCGCGCGCGACCGGCGAAGTCACTGCCTGCTCAGGCACCGAAGGTCCCGGCTTCACGAACATGATCATGAACATCGCGGCCGCGGCCGCGGCGCGCACGCCGCTGTTGGTTCTCGCCAGCAACATGCAGATCGCCGGCGACGATCGGGAGACCTTCATCCAGACCGGCTATCAGCAGCCGACGACCACCGGCATGAAGAAGTACGGCAAGCGCCTGATCGCTCCGGACCGTGTGTGGGAATACGGCGCTTATGCGTTTCGCAATCTCAAATCGGGCGTCCCCGGGCCGGTGCATCTCGATTTTCCAGGCGAAGTGGCGCGAGCGCGATTCACCGACCCCTCGAAGCTCAAGGACTATTACGGCAAAGACAAATACCGCTCCGAGTCGCGCCCCAGCCCCTCGGCCAAGGAGGTCAAACAGGCACTCGACCTGATCAGTCGCGCCGAGCGCCCCTTGCTGATCGCCGGCCAAGGGGTCTTTCAGAACGACGCCTGGGAGGCGCTCCTCAAAGCGGCGGAAAAGAACGACATCGCGGTCGTGACCTCCGGGCCGACGCGCGGTCATTTCCCCGACGATCATCGGCTCTCGGCAGCCCTCGCGCCGGAAGTGTCGATGAGCGCGGACCTGGCGGTCTTCGTCGGCCAATACTGCATGCCGAGCCCGGGCGAGTACCGCTTCAATCCCGACGTGAAGACGATTCGCGTCCACCCAGTGCAAGAGGACCTGGGGCGCAATTGGCCGATCGACCTGGGCATCGTCAGCTGCGAAAAGCCGTTTCTCGAAGCCCTGGCCGATTTGCTGCCATCGCGAAAACGCGAACCGTGGGTCAACGAGCTGGCTACCGAGCGTCAAAAGTACGAAAAGATGCTCAACCGCCAGTACGAGCAAGGTGTGAAGTACAGCAAGGATACGAACCACCTGCATCCGGCCGTGCTCTGCAAGGAGGTCCACGACTTCTTTCACAAGGGGGAGATCGACCCCAAGCAGACGGTCATGGGTGGCGGCGGGTGGACGATCGGCGTGAACTTCGGCCGTTGGCAGCGGGCTTTTCGACCCGGGCAGGGCATTGTCTGCCCTTATCAATACGGCGCGATCGGACCGGACCTGGCGATGATGATCGGGGCGAGTGCCGCCGTGCAGCGCGGCGTCGGACCGCAAGCACCCTATAAAGGCGCGCCGACCGTCTGCGTCAGCAGCGATGCGGGCATTGCCTACAGCCTGTTCGAGCTCGATACGGCAGCCAAGTACAAGCTGCCCGTCATCGGCGTGATTTACAACAACGACTGCTGGGGAATGTGGCCCAGTGCCGTCTCGTCGGCGCGCTCGATGCACCTGTATCTCTTCCAACAGAATCTGCGATATGACCAGATGGCCGAAGGCCTGGGCGCACGCGGGGAATACGTTCGCACGCCCGAGGAACTGCGCGAGGCGCTCAAGCGCAGTTACGCGGCAGCGACCAAAGAGAGCCTGTCGACGTTGATCAACTGCCAGGGAATGAAGGACTTCACCTCGGCGCGGAAGTATCCGCCCGGCGTGGCTCTGAACCCCGAGCCCGGCTGCGGCGCGGTGGCGCATTGAGGAAGGGCCTTTTCCCATCGCCAGGGGGGCGCCCTTTGGAGCCCCTCTTGTTTTGATCGTCGTGAGTCGATACCTTAGATAGCGCCTGCTCACGAGTGGCAGGCACCTAACGGCAATGAACGCCCCATTGTGCGAACCGTCGCACAAACGGGGCTTTTTTATTGCGCTCGACGAATTTGCCGCTGTCTGGGGGCAAGCGAACTGTAACCAACCAAGACCATGGTCGACTGGGTCGAGGGCGTCCTTTTCGCTCGACGATTCGGTCGAATTAGAAAATGAGGGAACCTCGATGCGTATCTTTCGCACTGCAGCGATTGCCTTGATCCTGACCGCGGCAGCGTCGACTCCAATCCCGTCGTTGGCCTCTGGTCCATCGGTTGGTCGGCGGGTTCAGCCCTTTATGTTGAAAGATTATCGAGGCAAGGAACATTCGCTCGCGAGCATTCTGCAACAGAACAAGGCGGTTGCCGTCATTTTCCTGGGGACGGAGTGTCCGCTGGCGAAGCTCTACGGACCCCGGATGGAGGAGCTTTCCAAAGAATTTGCGGCCAAAGGCGTGGCGTTCATCGCCATTAACTCGAATCGACAGGACGCCATCACGGAAATGGACGGTTTCGCACGTCAGCACCGGCTCACTTTTCCGTTTTTGAAGGACGTTGGAAACAAGGTTGCAGACGATTTCGGGGCGACCCGCACTCCCGAGGCATTCGTCGTCGATGCACATTGTGTGATCCGCTACCAGGGGCGGATCGACAATCAATACACGTTCGGGGCCGGCGTGGGATACGCGAAACCTCAGCTGAGGCGCCGCGATCTGGCGATTGCCGTCGACGAAGTGCTGGCCGGCAAGCCGGTGAGCGTACCGAACACGGAAGCCAAAGGCTGTCTCATCGGCCGCGTGCGCCAGCCGAAGACGGACTCGGCCGTCACGTACTCGAGGCAGATCGCGCCCCTGCTCAACGAGCGGTGTGCGCAGTGCCATCGCCCCGGGGAAATCGGACCATTCGCGATGACGAAGTACGACGAAATCGCCGGCTGGGGACCGATGATCGCCGAGGTCGTCCGCGAACAGCGGATGCCTCCGTGGCATGCCAACCCGGCTTACGGAAAATTCGCCAACGAGAACGTGCTGAGCGACAAGGAAAAGGAACTCATTTACGGCTGGGTCGAGGCCGGTTGTCCCGAGGGCAACCCCGCCGAGCTGCCGCCTCCGCCGAAATTCACGGAAGGCTGGCTGCTGGAGCGCGCGCCGGACAAAGTCGTTTACATGTCCGACAAGCCGATCGACATCAAGGCCGAAGGGGTCGAACCCTACCGGTACTTTGTCGCCGACCCCGGCTTCAAGCAGGACACCTGGGTGAAGTCGGCCCAGTGTCTGCCGGGAAACGCGTCGGTCGTGCATCACATCATCGTCTTCGTCGCTCCGCCCGAGGCTGTTGCACAGTTGGCCGAGGCTCAAAACCGGGCCGCGGCGGAGCTCGCCCAAGCCGCCGGCAGGAATAAGGAGCAGATTCGAGAGCAACGAAGAGCGAAGCGCCTCGCTCGGGCGCAAGCAGCCAAGAAAGAGGCGGGAACAGGAGGACCGGGAAAGAAGCAGCGGGAAGAGACCGTCGATGTGACGTCGGGCCGCGGCGGCGAGGGCGACATCTCCGGTATGGACCTGCTCTGCGGCTTCGCGCCGGGTACGCGGCCGTTCGTCGCGCCGGCGGGGATGGCGAAGTTGGTTCCTGCAGGCTGGCAGTTCGTGTTCCAGATGCACTACACGACCAATGGTTCGCCGCAAAAGGACCGCAGCGCGATCGGCATGTTGTTTGAGAATCCGGCCAACGTCACGCACCGGCTCTCGACCGCGAACACCGCCAACGTGGAATTCGAGATCCCGGCCTATGCGGAAGATTGCAAGGTCGAAGCCCGCAAGTCCTTCGTCCGCGACACCCTGTTGATCGCCATGTATCCGCACATGCACATCCGCGGCAAATCGTTCCGCTACGAGCTCACCTATCCGAACGGGAAGAAGGAGATTCTGCTCGATGTTCCGCGGTACGACTTCAACTGGCAGAACTGGTTCGAGCTGCAACAGCCGCTGATGATTCCGGCCGGATCGGAGCTGTTGTGCACGGCCCACTTCGACAACTCCGACAACAACATCTTCAATCCGGATCCCACGAAGCCCGTCTATTGGGGGGACCAGACGTGGGACGAGATGATGATCGGCTGGTACGACGTGGCCTTCCCTAAAGGAGAGGCGGAAAAACTGCTTTCCGCGCAGCGCGACGCCGACCGAATCCAGAGGCGGGAGGCGATCAAGCGAATCCGGGATCGCCGCGCGCAGCTTCAGCAAGAGCAATAGGGCGAGTCGCCGCCGATCCAGCCGCCTTCTTCAGCGTCGAGCCCCCGGCTGGGTACCAGGTCCAGACGCGCAACCTGTTCCAGAACGACCCGCCGGCAAAAAAGTAAGCGATCGCTCTTCGACGCCTGCTTAGCGCTCAACGCCATCAGCTCGACGCCGCAACGGCGCGGTCGAATTCGAACGGGACGAACTCGAAGGCTGACACAGTGAGACACCGCGCCAGCGTGCGACCGTTGCGACGCGAGCATTACGAAAAAGACCCGCGGGAACTTCCCGCGGGTCTTCGCCGAGCTTCGCAGAATCAGGCGCCGTTACGTGAGAGCGTTCTTGACGGCGTTGAACTTGTTGTTGGCGTTGGTGCCGACGGCCTGAATGGCCGTGAGACAGACCACGATGATCAGGGCCAGCATGACTGCATATTCAACGGCAGTCGGGCCGTCTTCGGAAGCCAGGAACCGCTTAACGCTGTTGATCAACATTGTTGAGCCCTCTGTGCTGTGTTTGGTGTTCTTCGACTGAACATCAAAACCTTACTTCACTGTAAGAACCGCGCTGGCCTTAAAAACCTGAGATTTTCACGTTTTTCGTGTTGATTTTCGGCGACAGCCGACACTGAGGCGATCCCTTGCCCCCGCCGCGGGGTTGCAGCAACAGCACTTTTGCGGCAGCGGCGCGCGTGCTGTGCTCAGGCGACGCTTTATTCCTGCGGCGACCTGACAGGGCGGCTGGATTGTTCGTTCTGTTCCAGTCGATCTCGGGGAGTCTTCGGAATCGCGCACGCCAGATCCTCGATCGCGGATTTCGCCCTGTAAGCAAATGGGCTTGCAATCCGCAAACCCTGCGTCGCCGGTGAAGGCGTGCCCTCTTCGACGACCGGTTTTCCGGATGTGCCTCGGGCGCCACCCAATGTCGGTGAGTGCCGTTGAGGGAGGGCAACGCTGTTGCCAAAACGAAACGCGAGCAAATGGCTCGTGTGTCATGCGTCGTTTGACTGGTGCCACAAGTGACCTAGGTTGTGATGAACACCCGGCGAGGGACGGGTGTGCATCGAGCCCCATGCGACGCGACGCTGGTGCGAGCGGCAGGGGCATATAACCGCCATCCACTCGAACAAAAGGTGCAGAGCATGGTCATTCGTGGCGCATTCAAACGAATCGCGATCGCGTTGACGCTGGGCGCGGCCTCATTGGTCTCGCCTGGCCTTCCGCGCGGATTCGCCGGCGACTCGGCAATTACCTTCCAGAAACTCGTCGAATATCTCGACCTCGAAGTGAAAGAGGACCGGATCCTGAAGTCGGTGAACGACTCGGCCACCGCTTTCACCCTGAGCGACGAGCAGGTCAGAGTGCTCAAGTCCAAGGGCGCTTCGGACAAACTGATCGACGCTTTGAAGAAGAAGAGCGCGTCGGCCGGCCATGTTGCCGCCTCGAGCGACATCTCCGATTTCGTGCTGATTCTCGACTGCTCGGGCAGCATGCGGGACCGCACCACCGACGGCAAGTCGAAGTGGGAAGTGGCCCAAAAAGCCGCTCTCGACCTGATCAATGCCATTCCGAACGGCCGTCAGCTGGCGTTCATCGCCTACGGCCACAACAAAGAGCAGGGTTGCGAAGCCGTGGAAGTGATGCGTCCGCTCTCGCCGCTGTCTGACAAGAGCCGTGCCGCTGTGGCGGGCATCGTCGAGCGGTTGCAGCCGGTCGGCCATACGCCCATCGCGGTTGCCCTCCATAAGGGCGGCCAGGAGTTGGATTCGTCGACCGGCCTGGCCAAGGTCGTGTTGATCACCGACGGAATGGAGACCTGCGGCGGCGACCCGGTCGCCGAAGCCCACAAGCTGGCCTCTCGCGAGCGGTTGAAGGGTGGCCTCACGGTCATCGGCTTCGACATGAACGAGAAAGAGGCCGAGGCGGTTGCCCAGATTGCCAAGGCCGGCAACGGCGAATTCCACGACGCGAAGAACGCCGCTGCCATGGTGCAGGCGGTTGACGCTGTCGGACGGACGATCGCTCAGGCGCCGGCGCAACCCCAGGCGGCGAAGTCGGACGTCAAGCCGGGCAAGGACTTCGGGGCTCCCGCTCAGATCGAGCTGGGCAAGTACGCCTCGGGCCGGCTTGCCGAGCACCGCGCGCACTATTTCTCAGTCGATCTGCCGGCGGGTGATTATGTCGCCGTCGTCGATGGAATTCGTGCTGACCGGGACCACTCGAACTTGATCTTCAACTGCCAGCTGGATGGCCAGCGGATCTTCTCGGCTCAGGAAATCGACCGCATCGTTCGCGGCGCCGCCAAGTTTCACTCGGACGGCGGACAGCACGTGTTCACGGTCGAGAACCGGATCAGCATCCTGGACTACCACTTTGGCGTGTTCCGGACCGACTCGGTGCCCGGTCCGTTCATCGAGCACCCGGCCGCTGCCCCGACCGCTTACGAGCCGGGAACGCGACTGCAGTTCCATCTCGATCCGAGCGACCTGGCGGCTCGCGTGCAATACGTGCGCGTGAAGCTGGAGCCGGGCGACTACGACGTTGCGGTTTCCTTCCAGGCTTCGAGCCCCGGGAGCTTGTACGGCGTGCATCTCGACACCGTCACCGAATACGGGATGACGAAGAGCGAGATCGGCACCAAGCGGGGAGACGGCCACTTCCAAACCCTGGCCAAGAAGCTGGTCGTGGGGGACGACGTGGAGCTGCTGCTGCGCCTGAAGTGCTGCAACGACGACGTTCCGATCAAAGGGACGTTCACGATCAAGAAGGCCGGCTCGGGCGACGTCCAGTAGTCGACCGACCTGCTAGCCAAAGCGGACGCAGGAGGCGACCGGTTCAAATTTCACATCGCTGAGCCACTTCATCGCAAAGTGCCGGGCCAGGGAGGCCCGGCACTTTTTCTTTTTGCACGCGGTTGTGCCTGCCGCGATGTCGCGCAACTTGCCCTTAACCGCTCGGTGTCATTTCAGGCATTCGATCAACGCGATCGGCGGATGCGCGAAGAAATCCGCCCAAAACTCGCTGCCGAACTCGGCTTCACCCTGGGGTGACAATTCCGGCTCGAGCCAGCGGGTTGTTTGGAACCCCGCGGCGCGGAACGCCTCTTCGTGAATGCCCCGATCCAGGTAATAGTTCTCGATCTCGAACGAGCTATCGCCAAGAAAGAACGTCCAGGTGATCGGCGCTCCTTCCCGCCACTCGCCAACCGCCGTCGTCTCAAACTCGTATTTCCGGTACGAAGGGGCCGTCGGAACGTGCAGGCTTGGGTTGCTGTTAACCGTCACGAATCGCCCTCCTGGCTTCAGGCAGCGTGCAATGGCGTCGCACATCGCCTGCAACTCGCCACGATTCTGTGCGTAGTTGAGCAAATAGGCCGCTATCACGAGGTCGAATTTCTGAGGCAAGTTGAGCTCGCGGGCGTCGCCCACGATGTAATCGATGCCCTGGCGGTGTTCTGCCTCCTGCTTGCGTGCCAATTCGATCATGCCCTCCGAGAGGTCCACCCCGGTGACTTTTGCGGCCCCTTTCTGCCGCACCATCCGCGTGTAAAAGCCCTCTCCGCAAGCCATATCCAGCACGCACAGACCAGCCGGCGCCCCGATCAGTTTGAGCAAGCTGTGGGCTTCGACATGCGTCCGCCACGGTTGCTGTTTCGATCGTTTGTACTGCTCGACAATCGGGTCGTAGTTCGTCGTCATGTGCGCGCCTGCACTCTGGTGATGTCGTCGGACGGCCGCGGGCCAAATCCATTGTGCCCGATCGCCACACCGTCACGTCTCAGCCAGCACTTATCCTGGTTCCCTTCGCCCTGTCCAGGTTGCGTCCCGACAGCAGCCTTGACCTTATTTCGATCAGACCTGAGGGCAGGCGCCGTCTGCATGGAAGCAGCGCAGTGCGGGCGATACGATCGCGGGGGAGGCTGAATGTCGTTTCTGTCACAACTCAAAGATCCGGGGGACAGCAGAGGAAACAATGATGGACATCCGAGACTTGAGAACTTCGATGCGGACCGCGGGGCTCAGTTTGGCGGCGTGCTTCGCGGCCTTTGCAATCTCAGCGTCCGCCTACGGCAAGGAATACGAAAGCGGCATCAAGTGGCTGGAACCGAAGGTAATCGAGCCGGGGGCCAAGTGTGACGACGCGCCGTCGGATGCGATCATTCTCTTCGATGGCAAGGATCTCTCCAAGTGGGAGCGGGCCGACAAGTGGGAAGTGCGTGACGGCTACGCAATTCCCCACGGGCACGACATCAAATCGAAGGATGCCTTCGGCGATTGCCAGTTACACGTCGAATGGGCCACGCCGTCGGTGGTCTCCGGGGAAGGACAGGGGCGCGGAAACAGCGGCGTGTATTTGATGGAGAAGTACGAGGTCCAGATCCTCGATTCGTACGTGAACAAGACGTACTTCGACGGGCAGGCCGCCGCGATTTACAAGCAAAAGCCCCCGATGGTGAACTGCTGCCGCAAGCCGGGCGAGTGGCAGACGTACGACATCGTCTTCAATGCCCCGCGGTTCGGCGAAGGCGGCCGGCTGGTCAAACCGGGTTACGTCACGGTTTTCCAAAACGGAGTTCTGGTGCAGAACCATACCGAGCTGTTGGGGAGCACCTATTACGACCAGCCTCCTAAGTACGAGCCCCATCCGCCCAAAGGAAAGCTGGTCTTGCAGTTCCACCACAACCCCGTGCGGTTCCGGAACATCTGGATCCGCGAGATCCACGAGCCGCCGATTGCCAGCGAGCACGCGTCAAAATAGCGCCTGGGCGGTCGTTGACGCGGGCGAACTCCGGCTATACTGAGATCTCGAGCAAAATGCGGTCTTCGCAGGGGTTTTCTCGTGTCCGACCCGTTGCCTAAAGCTTCGCCGCGCCCCGCGGCCGATCCCACGATCTGTATCGTCGGAGGGGCGGGGCATGTCGGACTGCCGCTGGCCCTGGTTCTGGCGAGCAAGGGGCATTCGGTCCGGATTTACGATCTGAATCGCGAAGTCCTGAAGCGCATTCAGAATGGCGCGATGCCCTTTGCCGAGGCCGATGCCGAGCCACTGTTGCATCAGGCATTGGCTGCCAACCGCCTGTCATTCAGTTCGTCGGCCGACAGCATCGCCGGAGTTCCGACGGTGATCGTCACGATCGGCACGCCGGTCGACGAGTTCATGAACCCCGAGACGCGGGTCATCAAACAGTGGGCCGACGAATCACTCCCCTATCTGTCGCCCGGCCAGTTGCTGGTGCTTCGCTCGACGATCTATCCCGGCACGACGCAGTGGCTCGAGAGTTACCTGGCGAAGCGCGGCAAAGAAGTGCTCTTGGCTTATTGCCCCGAGCGGATCGTGCAGGGTTTCGCCGTCCGCGAGCTGCAAACCTTGCCCCAGATTGTCAGCGGCATGACCGCGGCCGCGGCGGACGCAGCTGCGGCGATCTTTTCTTCGATCGCGCCGCAAATTGTCCGGCTCGCGCCGATAGAGGCCGAGTTTGCCAAGCTCTTTACAAACGCCCATCGCTACATCGAATTTGCGATTGCCAACCAGTTCTACATGATCGCCAACTCGGCCGGCGTCGACTACAACCGCGTGCTCGAGGGGTTGAAGACGAACTACCCGCGGGCCAAGGGCATGCCGACGGCCGGGCTGAGCGCCGGACCGTGCCTGGTTAAAGACACGATGCAGCTGGCTGCCTTCTCGCAGAACCAGTTTCCGCTGGGGCACGCAGCCATGCTGGTCAACGAGGGGCTGGTCCTGTACCTCGTCGAAGAAATGAAGCGGAAATATCCCCTTTCCGAGATCGTCGTCGGACTGTTGGGCATGGCGTTCAAGGCCGACTGCGACGACACGCGCTCCTCGCTCAGCTACAAGCTCAAAAAGCTCCTCAAGCTGGTGGCGGCCGAGGTGCTGACGACCGATCCTTACGTCACGACCGATCCTGAGCTCGT